>JASHVN010000493.1 GCA_030044555.1 Xanthobacteraceae bacterium
TTCTGGGGGTGAGCGCGGCTGGCGGCGAACTCGGCTGTGCTGGCCTTGTATGAGAAGCGCGCTGTTCCAGCGCCAAGCCGGGGTCCTGGTTCAATAGATTGGTGCCCATGACGGCAACGGAGGGAGATTTTCCTCATTGATTGCTTGCCTGCACGGTGTCGCGAAGGAATTCGATGTCAAGGACGGCCCAAAGGGCCACCGCCGGAGGCGGTGCGCTTCGCGCATCCTTGACATCGAATTCCTTCGCGTAAAATGGCAGGCAAGCTCTCAATGAGGGCTTGGCGCTGGGGGACAGCGCACGTATTCACGTACGCCGACAGCCGGCGCTTACGTGCACCGGTCTATTGACCGACCAGGCCCCACCTTGCGCCGGCCCTGCCTCTTCCGCTACAAGAGCGCGGCTCCACATGGCGGGTTAACGCGGTATTCACCTTGATCCGCGACCCTGGTGATCCGGATGCGAGCCGCGACGAGGGTTTTTGGCAATGTCGACGCGCCGTGAGTTGGTCCGCGCGATGACCCGGAAGGCCGAATCGGCCACTTCCGGCGCTGCCCTCGTGCCTTGCAAGATCCATCGTACGATTGGTCGCACGATTCTTGGCGGGCTCCTGCTTCTTAGCACCCCCTGAGGGCCGGCTGGGCGTTTGCGCCTGGGCACTCAGGGGTCGAGCGAAAGCCACGGAACCCTAAAGCGCCCAGTCCCCGAAGCGACGGGTGCAAGCGAGAAGGACCCAATTTCATGACCACGTCAGCCAAATCCGCGCCAGCCAACGCTGAGCAAGTCAAGCCTGAACAAGATAAACCGGCGCCGCCGAAATCCGAGAAAGACCGCGTCGTCATCTTCGACACCACGCTGCGCGACGGCGAGCAGTGCCCCGGCGCCACCATGACGCACGAGGAAAAACTCGAAGTCGCCGAATTGCTCGATCTCATGGGCGTCGACATCATCGAGGCCGGCTTTCCGATCGCCTCGGACGGCGACTTCGCGGCCGTCAACGAGATCGCCAAGCGCACCAAGAATGCGGTGGTGTGCGGGCTTGCGCGCGCCGGCTTCAACGACATCGACCGCGCCGGCGAGGCGATCAAGCCGGCCAAGCGATCGCGCATCCACACCTTCATCTCCACCTCGCCGGTGCACATGAAGTGGAAGCTGCAGCTGCCGGCCGAGAAGGTTTTCGAGATGGTGGTCGGCTCGGTGGCGCGGGCGCGCAAATACACCGACGATGTCGAATGGTCGTGCGAAGACGGCACCCGCACCGAGCACGATTTCCTCTGCCGCTGCATCGAGGCGGCGATCAAGGCCGGCGCCACCACCATCAATATTCCCGACACCGTCGGCTACACGGTGCCGGAGGAATATTTCGCCCTGATCAAGATGGTGCGCGAGCGCGTGCCGAATTCCGACCAGGCGCGCTTCTCCGTGCACTGCCACGACGATCTCGGCATGGCGGTGGCCAATTCGCTCGCCGGCGTGCGCGCCGGCGCCCGCCAGATCGAGTGCACCATCAACGGCATCGGCGAGCGCGCCGGCAACGCCTCGCTGGAGGAAGCGGTGATGGCGATGCGGGTGCGCAACGACGTGATGCCGTTCTGGACCGGCATCGACGCCACCATGCTGACGCGGGCCTCGAAGCTCGTTTCCGCCGTCACCTCGTTTCCGGTGCAGTACAACAAGGCGATCGTCGGGCGGAATGCGTTCGCGCACGAGAGCGGCATCCATCAGGACGGCATGCTCAAGCACACGCAGACCTACGAAATCATGACGCCCGAGGACGTCGGCGTGAAGCAGACGTCTTTGGTCATGGGCAAGCATTCCGGCCGTCACGCCTTCGTGCACAAGCTGGAGGAGCTCGGCTACAAGCTCGCCGGCAATCAGCTGGAAGACGCCTTCGTCCGCTTCAAGGCGTTGGCCGACCGCAAGAAGCATGTCTACGACGAGGACATCGAGGCGCTGGTCGACGAGGAGATCGCGACCGCCCAGGACCACATCAAGCTCGTGTCGCTGTCGGTGATCGCCGGCACCCGCGGGCCGCAGCGTGCCACCATGAAGCTCGACGTCGATGGCCGGTCGATGATCGAGGAGCGCGAGGGCAACGGCCCGGTCGACGCCATTTTCAACTGCATCAAGGCCATGGTGCCGCACGAGGCGACGCTTGAACTCTATCAGGTGCACGCGGTGACCGAAGGCACCGACGCGCAGGCCGAGGTCTCGGTGCGGCTGTCGGAGAACGGACGCTCGGTGACCGCCAAGGGCGCCGATCCCGACACGCTCGTCGCCTCGGCCAAGGCCTATATCGCGGCGCTCAACAAGCTCGTGGCGCGGCGCCTGCGCGCCGGCAAGCTCGAGCCGATCGCCGTCGGCGAACGCCGCATCCATTCGACGGACGCGGGGTAGAGGTCCGTTACCGCGAGGTGCTCGGCGCGAGCACTTGGAGAGACTCGAAATCGGGCGCTGCCCGATTTCGATTTGGCGCCTGAGCTGCATCCTTCGCGGGCCGCCTTAGCGCGTCGAAGACGTGCGTAAACGCGCTTATGGCGCGGCCACCTCAGGATGACGAAGTCAACGCAACCCCATCCTTCTTCCATGGCGCGGCGGCGTCCGCGCTGCGGCCGAGAGGGAAGGCTGGCACGGGGCCGCGCTGGCAAGGTTTCGTTTACCTTATTTGTTTACCGATCGTTAGGGGCGACGTGGGGAGCAGTCCATGCTGCTGGGCAGCCGGATTTCGATCGGGCCGTTTGTGCCCGAAGATTTCGCCGCGGTGTTTTGTTGGTTCAACGATGTTGCCGCCGCGCGCCTCGATTTCGCTTATCGCCCGGTCGACATGATGGCGCATCAGCAATGGTGGAACGGGCTGAGCAAGGACCCGAG
>JASHVN010000494.1 GCA_030044555.1 Xanthobacteraceae bacterium
GCTTCGCGCGCGGCCACGGCGGCGCTGGCCGCCGGGTGCCCGCTCGGCAGGTCGAGACAAAGCGTGCGCAGCTCGGAAAACGAGGTAAAATCCGTCACTGACGGTTCCTTTGCGGTCCTTGGCAGTCAGAGTCCGGCCCCCGCTTACCAAATCGGCACCGCCGCCGCCATCAAGGCCACGCGAGACGAGACCGGCGATGAGCATCGATCAGGCCTGGCTTAAAGCGCGCGCCGATGATCTTGCGGCGGCCATGCTGTTTTTAACGCGATTGCGCCTCGGCGCGGCGATGCCGGTCGCCGGCGGCGCGATCACGCAGGCAGTTTGGGCGTTCCCGATGATCGGCGTTGTCGTCGGACTGATCGGCGCTTTGGTCTACGCGCTGGCGCATCGCGCCGGATTGCCGGCGTGGCCGGCTGCGGCGCTGACGGTCGCGGCGACGACGGCGGTCACCGGCTGCCTGCACGAGGACGGCCTCGCCGACACCATCGACGGCTTTGGCGGCGGCAGCACACGCGAACGCAAACTTGAAATCATGCGCGACAGCCGGATCGGGGCATACGGCGTTGCCGCCTTGACGCTGTCGATTTTGCTGCGGGTCAGCGCGCTGGCGAGTCTCGGCGCGCCTTCGCTCGTGGTGCTGGCGCTGATCGCGGCGCATGGCGCGGCGCGCGCGGTGGCGGCGGTATTCATGTTCTTCGTGCCGCCGGCGCGCAGCGACGGACTTTCTGCCGGTGTCGGTCAACCGCCGCGCGACAGTGTTGCCGCCGCCGTGGTTTTGGGCATCCTCATCCTGATACTCTGCCTCGGCGGATCGCTCGGCTTTGCGGCTTTGATTTTGCTCGTGATCGCCACCGCTTTATTGACATGGCTCACGTTGTCTCAGATCGACGGACAAACCGGCGACGTTCTGGGCGCGGTCGAGCAGGTGAGCGAAGTCATCATTTTGCTCGTTGCGCTGATTTGAGTTGTCCCGGCTCAAAGCCAGGCGGGCTCGATTCCGCGTGCGGCCATGAACTGGGCGACGCGCTTGCGCGCGAAGAAGGCGCGCGTTTTGACGGTATTTTGCGGCACGCCGACGATCTGCGCCACATCGGCGATCGACCGCTCCTGATAATAGATGAGATCGAGGATCTCCCGATGCGCGGGCGACAATTGCTCGAGACACTCGCGAAGGATCGTGCCGCGTTTTTTCTTTTGCGCGGCGAGTTCGGGGCCGTCGGCAGGATCTTCGAGCGCCTCAATGGCGCTGTCGTCGACCTGATCGCCAGGACGCCGCCGGCGGCGCAGCGCGGCCGCCTTGTGGTGCGCAATCGCCAACATCCACGTCGACACTTTCGAACGCGCTTCGAACTGACCGGCGTGGCGCCACACCTCGATGAACACCTCGCTGACCAAGTCCTCGGCCGTTGCCGCGTCGCCCACAAGACGCGTCAGAAAGCGGAACACCCGCACATTGTGACGGACGAAGAGCGCGTGCATGGCGTTCTTGTCTTGGGTCGCGACCAAAGCAATCAGAATTTCATCCGGCATCGTCTCCAGAAACGACACGCTGACGGCTTTAGCCGCCAAGGCTGGATGCTGATGTTTCATCGTTAAACTCCGTCTCCCGTGCGCGCTTTATTTGTGCGTCGTTGTTGCTGCCGCGAATGCCGCAAGCAACATGCGCTGGCGATCAGAGCCTTAAACATTTCCCGGGACGGGGAATGTGATGCGCAACACTGCGCCGTCGCGCTCGTTGAAGCGATCCGCTCTTTCAGGATCGGGCGCACCACCCGCAAGGGCGGCCGGTCAGACTTATTGTTGGAGCATGATCCCTCGGGTCAAGCCCGAGGGCATGCTTATCCGAAAACCGGTACCCATCCCGGATCGGGTCCGGGGCAGGCTTTTTCGGGATCACGCTCAAGGCGGCGCTCCCGTTTGTGCTGTGACGCCTGGCACAGCCGCGCGAAACCCGCCGGAATAGGTTCGGGCATGCCAGCAAAGGGGCCCACCCAATCGAGTGCCGGTGAGCCGCCGCAGAACGGAGTGCCACCCATGACCGAGCTGTCCTCTGTCCGTAACTTTGAGCCACTCGAAAAGTCCGCGCCGTCGCGTCCGACTACAACGGGGCCAGTGCGCTGGCTGCACGCGAAGGTCACCCAGCGCGATCTGGTCATCGTCGTCGCCTTCTGCCTCATCGGTTTGCTGCTCACACTCGCCGTCATGGTCAAGGTGCCCGATGCCCCGCCTCTGGCGGACGGCGTGATCACTCTCGGCCCCTGACGAAGAGGCAGAGGTTTCCGGACACCGCGCTGCCGATCCGCGGCTCTGGGCGACTTGCCCTTGATTGTTTAAATTGCGCTATACAATCAATGCGATAATCGGGCCGCAGAGGCTTTTTTCGAGCGCCACAATTGCGTCGTTAACGCGGGCGTAAACATGAGCAGCCTTTTTGACCGGAGACAGGCGCCCCAGGATTCGCGGCAGTATTCGCGCCCTGGACACGTTCACCGGCTTGCACGATGATTGCGCCGCCTTTTGCGGCAAGGAATAGACCCGGCACGAGCGACGCCAAACAACCGCACGGCGGCGATCTCAGGCGATGCGCCTATTCGTCCTTGTCGACCGCGGAAGGGGGCGATCATGAACAACGTGACGATCGATCGAGCGCGCAAATTGTTGGAGCGAGGCGCTCTGTTCAAGGCGTTGAACGAACAGGAGCGGCATGATCTTGCCGCCCATGCGCAACTGCGCAGCTTCGCCGTCAACGAACCGATATTCCACGTCGGCGATCCCGGGCACGGCATGATGGGTGTGCTCGTCGGCACCGTGCGGATTTCGCTGCCGACCCCCAAAGGCAGAGACATGATCCTCGCCGACTTGCCGGCCGGCGAGTTGTTCGGTGAGATCGCGCTGCTCGACGGCAAGCCGCGTTCGGCGAGCGCGACGGCGCTCACCAAATGCGAATTGCTGGTGCTTGAGCGGCGGGACGTTCTGCCGTTTCTCGAACGCAGTCCGACCGCCTGTCTCAACCTGATGCAGCTCCTTTGCGCCCGCATCCGCCGTTCCGACGAGCGCATGGCCGAGATCGCGTTCTTCGACCTGCCGGCACGCCTCGCCAGGGCGCTGATGCGCTATGCGCCGCAGGGTCACGGCCAGCCGAAAGTGTCCCTCTCGCAGCGAGAGTTGGCGGAAATTTCCGGCGCCACGCGGGAGAACGTCAACCGCTGCCTGCGGCATTGGCAGCGCTCCGGCATTCTGGAGATGAAGAATCGCTGGACCATCATCCTCAAGCCTGCGGCGCTGCAGGCTCTCGAGGAACTCCAATAGCGTGTTGCGAGCGTTTCTCTTTCGATCTGACGACCTGATCTGAAAACCCTTTGCTCTCCTCGTGCGCCCGGCGGAAGCCCAGCGGCCTCTGTTGATGGAACAAGTGTGACGGCTGATACAGCCGGCGCGGCGGCGGCCTACCGGGTGTGACGCGCGCAACAGACGCGGGTATCACAAGCGCATTGTCTCCGTAGCGGACGAGCCGGAGCATTGGGCTCCTGGCTTGGTTCCCTACCAGGAGAAGGACCATGATCAAGTCGTCGAAACTTCTGCTCATCGCCGCGATCGCCGCGGCCAGCATTGCGTCGCCGGTGTTCGCGCAATCACGCGACGACGGCCGGAACGCATACGCCATGGTGCCGCCCAACGCGACGACCTGGCAGCCGACCGACCCGGCCTATACCGGCGGCGGCAGCCGCGGTTACAACGAAAGCTTGCTGAAAAACCAGTGGTAAGCCCCGGTTTCAGATGAAATACCAATGGGCCCGAAAAAAACGCTTGAAAGCACTTGAAAGCACTTGGGGCGGGTTTGCAGCCCGCCCCATCTAAATCGCCTTTGCGTTTTATTTTCGATTTTATTTTCATCGCATCCTCAGCATCGGAAAATGCCGCCATTGACGGCTGAGCACGTCCGGCTTTCCGAACTTTCCCGCCACCGATTTGCATGCGCCTCGTTCCGTTCATAGCGGCGGCTTGCTATAAGGGTTCCCCGCCGCAAATGCTTTGCTGCGCGCCGCGAAGATGTCACGCGCGAGAGGGTGTTTACCGGGATGCATGTGAGGGGACAGTGAAGGCGAGAAAGACGCGCGGGAGCGGGGCCCGAAAGGCAGGGCCATCGAGCCGGCGCAAGCAACAAAAGCGCGCCGATGCCGCGGCGGATGTTGCGGTGTCGGCCGGTCGCTCTCCGGAGAATCCTGCAACCGTCGCCCAGCTTCAGGATGAAATTGCGCGCGCCGCCGAGCAGCTCGCCGCGGCGTCGGAAGTGCTGCGCATTATCAACAGCTCGCCGGGCAGGCTTGAGCCGGTGTTCCAGGCGATGCTGGAGAAAGCGGTCTGCATCTGCCGCGCCCAGTTCGGCACGCTGTTCCGCCTCGATGGCGATCGGTTCGAGTTTGTGGCGGAGGTCGGCGCGCCGGCGGAGTTCGCGAAATTCCAAAGACAGCGCGGCTTTTTTCCGCCGCTGCCAGGAACCATTCTTGAAAAGGTGCTGCTGAGCAAGGCGGTTGCTCATATCGACGACGATGCCGCAAGCCCGAGTCCGAGCGCACCCACCAGGATGGCGGGAGCGCGGTCCATGCTCGGCGTGCCGATGATCAAGGAAGACAAGCTGACCGGCGCCGTTGTCATTTACCGCCAGGAGGTGCGGCCTTTCACCGAAAAGCAGGTGGCGCTGGTGCAGAATTTCGCCTCGCAAGCCGTCATCGCCGTCGAGAACACGCGCCTGCTCAACGAATTGCGCGAGCGGACCGCGGAGCTCGAGCGCTCCTACGCAACGGTGCGGCAGCAGGCGAGCCAGTTGGAGGCGCAGTCGCAAGAGCTTCGGCAATTGAACCAGCAGCTCGAATTGCGTGTTGCCACACAGGTCAAGGAGATCGAGCGTTTGGGCCGGTTGCGGCGTTTTCTGCCGCCGCAGGTGGCCGACCTGATCATCTCCTCCGGATCGGAGAAGGAGCTGGAAAGCCATCGGCGGGAAATCGCCGCTCTGTTTTGCGATCTGCGCGGCTTCACCGGCTTCTCGGAAAGCTCGGATCCGGAAGACGTGATGACGCTCCTTCGCGAATACCATTCGGCCATCGGCCGGATCATTTATGAGTACGGCGGCACGCTGGAAAGGTTCGCCGGCGACGGCGTCATGGCGATCTTCAACGATCCGGTCCCGGTGCAAAATCCGGCATTGCAGGCGGTGAAGATGGCGCTCGACATGCGCGGGGCGATCAGCACGCTGACCGAAAGGTGGCACCGCCTGGGTCACGACCTCGGCTTCGGCATCGGCATCGCGCACGGCTACGCGACGCTCGGCACCATCGGGTTCGAGGGCCGCTTCGACTATGCGGCGATCGGCACGGTGTCCAATGTCGCCTCGCGGCTGTGCGACGAGGCGCGGCCGGGCCAGATTCTGATCAGCCCGCGGGTGTTGCTGGAGGTGGAAAGCGCGGTGACCGCCGAGCCGGCCGGCGACTTCACGCTCAAGGGCATCCGCCGGCCGATGACGGCTTACAACGTGATTTCCACGATAGGGACGAAACTCTAGCCGGGACGCATAACCGAGGCCGGGAAAAGTGCGCTTGCGCCTGCTTGGGCGGCCTCTTTGAAATCCGCTGCGCCTATTTGACCGTGTCGGCGCGGCTGCGCACCTTTTGCGGAACGTTCAGGCCGAGCGCCTTGGCGGTGTTCATATTGATGACCAGTTCGCACTTCTTCTCCAGCTTGACCGGGATGTCGGCCGGTTTGGTGCCGCGCAGAACCCTGTCGACGAGATCGGCGCCCTGTCGAAACAGGTCGCGAAAGTCCGGTCCGTAGGACATCAGCCCGCCGTCCTCGGTATGGTGCCGGAACGCATGCACGGTCGGCAGCCCGGCGGCCACCGCCAGCGTATTGATGCCGATCCGATGGTGCGTCACGAACGGATCGGTGCAGACATAGAGCGCGTCCGCCTTGCCCTTGAGCTTTTTGATGGCGGGGGCAATCTGCGGCTCGTCGCGGACATCGACGATGACGGTGCCAATCTTGAGCCGCCGCGCGGCTTTTTGCACCGCGTCCATTTCGAGCTGCACATTCTGACTGGCGCGGTTGCCTAAAATCGCCAGCTCATGCAGGCCGGGGACGGCATCGTGCAACAGTTCGAGCCTTTTGCCGGCGAGATCGGTCTGCCCGTTCGACAGCCCGGTGACGTTGCCGCCGGGGCGCGCGAGACTCTGAACCAACCCGGTGCGCGCCGGATCGCCGGCCGTGGTAAAGACGATGGGGATCGCTTTGGTTGTCTTCCTGGCGGCGGCGACTGCCGGCGTTCCCGCGGTGACGATGACGTCGACGCCGCGGTCGACAAAAGCCTTGGCGATTTTTCCATAACGGTCGGCCTTGCCGTCCGCCCATTGATAGTCGATTTCCAGATTGTGGCCGTCGATCCAGCCAAGCTCCCGCAGCCGCTGTTCGAACGGCGGGACGAATTCGCTCCAGGCCGATTGTTTGGTGGCGCCGAGAAAGCCGATGGTTGCCGGCCGCTCCCAACGCTCATGTTTAATGTATCCGCGCGCTGCCATGTGTCTCCCCCGATGTTGGCTTCTCGTGATGCCGCGAGCCGCAAGCCAAAACGTCTAGACACTAACAGGTTGTGCCTCGGCGGATCGATCGTCAAGGTCCTTTGTCAGTGCAGAGTGATGCGCGTCACACCACCATCGGCGAAATTTGTCTGGATCGGAAACATGCGTTCGGCGTCAGTCTGAAAAAAACGCGCCGGAAAGCTGGCAGCTCCCTGATGATGAAATTATGCCGCGGCGCGCGTCGTTACGCGGCGCGGCTCTCCTCGTCAGGATCGAGCGGCAGCTTCACCGGCTGTTTGCGCTTCGCCGACAGGTCGAGCGCCTTGGTCAGCATCAGCCGATTATGCGCTTCGGCGGCGGTGGCGGCCTGTGTCGGCAGACCAAGCGAGACGCGGTTGAGCCATGAGACGGTCTCCTCGGCCATCGGGCCGCGCAATTCGCCGAGCGCCATGTCGCCGGGCGGGTAGGAGCCCATGAAATCGACGAGGCGGCTATTGTCCGGCGCGTAGCCTTCGCCTTGCGGCGACGACACCGCGAGCACGATGTCGCGGTGGGTGTCGTCGATGGTGAGCACGCCGTGGGTGCCGTTGATGCCCACTTCGAGGCTGTAGACGGCGCCCGGCCAAGTCACCGGCAGCGCCCAGGAGATGGACAGCGTGTGCACCGAGCCGTCGGCGAACATGATCATGCCGGCGGTGGCGTCGATGCCGTGATAAAGCGGGCCGAGCACCTTATCGACCGAGCGCGCGTAGCACTCGACCGGCGTCTTCGCTTCCAGGTACCACATGACGATGTCGAGCGCGTGGGTGCCGGAAATCACCATCGGCGAGATCGTCGCCGGATCGTTGGTGCGCTTGTAGTTGTCGATGGCGACCAGCCTGTTCATGAAGGCGCGCGAGGAGACGAGCGTCACGTCACCCAGCGCGCCGGTGCGCACCTTCTCCTTGGCGCCGAGCCATTTGCGGCGGAAGCGCTGCGTATAGCCGACCACGGCGTCGAGCCTGGCATCGGTGATGGCCTTGAGCACGCGTGCGGATTGGGCGAGGTCGGTGGCGAGCGGCTTCTCGATCAGCATCGGCACGCCGCGTTCCACCGCCGCCATGATCGGCTCGACATGCAGGTGCTCGTCGGTGGCGATGATCGCGCAGGTCACTTCCGGCCGCGCCAGGAGCTCGCGGTGGCTGGTGGTGATGAAATCGGCGCCGATGCGGGCGCCGACATCGCCGCCGCGATTGTGATTGAGCTCGGCGATGCCGATCCATTCCACCGCCGGATGACGCGCCGCCACCTCGCCGCGGAACAGACCGACGCGTCCGGCGCCAACGATGGCAAGCCCGACGCCCCTGGCAGATTTTTTCATACGTTCAATCCTGCGCGATTTTTGGCTTTCAGCTCGGCGATGCCGGAAATCGTCTCGTTGGACAGCGGCAGATCGATCGGCGTGTTGCGGTCGGCGGAAAGATCGGCGGCGCTGTAGGTTTCCATCACGCGCCGCGCGCTTTCCGGTGTCACCATCACGGGCGTGTCGCGGATGCAGGCTTCGAGAAAATGGATGGTCTCCGGGCCGATGCCGCCGGCAAATACATGGTCGACCCATTCGCCCGGCATGGTCGACATCGGGAATTCCTGGCCGCGATTGACCGTGTTGAGCCAGTTGTCGCGCTGGGTGTCGTCGAGAATGAGCGCGCCCTCGGTGCCGGTGATCTCGATCCAGGTGGCGCAGTAATTCGGAAAGCTCGGCGGCAAATTCCAGCCGCCGCCGATCATCACCACGACGCCGTTGTCCATGGTGACGGTGGTGAACATGACATCGTGCGAGCCGTTGATCGGCTGCATATAGCCATAGGCGCCCTGGCTATAGACGCGCACCGGCTTTGCCGGCTCCAGCAGCCAGAACACGAAATCGAGATCGTGGGTCGATTCCATCACCACCGGCGACAGCCGCACGCGGCTCGCGATCTTCTTGCCCAGTTCGCGCGACAAATGCCGGCTCACCAGCACGGAGACGACGTTGCCCAGCGTGCCGTCGGTGATCCTCTTCTTGGCGAAGGCGACTTTCGGATTGAAGCGCTGCGAATAGCCGATGGTGAATTTCAGGTTGTTGCGCTTCGACAATTGGATGAGTTCGTCGGCCTCC
>JASHVN010000495.1 GCA_030044555.1 Xanthobacteraceae bacterium
AAGCGTCGCAGGGGATGATCCGTTTCATTGCGCTTCTTTCGATCGCGCTGACGTGCGCTGTCGGCGTGGGTGCCGCGCGTACGCAGGACTCCGATTCCGATCTGGTGAACCGGGTCAACCGCATGCAAGAAGAAATCCGCGATCTCACTGGTCAGATAGAGCAGCTGCAATATCATAGCCAGCAACTTGAGCAGCAGGTTCAGCGCCTGCAGCAGCAAATCCAGGGTGGGGCACCAACCGCCGGCGTGCCGGCGCAACCGAGGGCGCAATATTCGCCGCCTCCGGCCCAATATTCGCAGCCGCCCTATTCGCAGCAATCCTATTCGCCGCCTGCCGCCCAATATGCACCGCCGCCGGTTTCGCCGGCGGCTATCGGGACTGTCGGGAACCCGGCGGACGGTGGCCGTCACGATGCGTTCAATCCGGCAGCCGATCCGAATGCGCCCGGAGTGCCACGCGCGCTCGGAACCAGCACCACCGCGACGGAGCCACCGCCGCCCTACGAGCCTCCGCAAAACGACGCGGGCGGGCCGCGGCAGGCCGGGGCACCGATGGATTTGTCGAGCCCGTCCGCGCCGGGGGCCGGCGCGCCGCCCGGGCAGCTGCCGCCGCCTCCGCCCGTCGATCCGAGTTCGACCGGGGGCGCGCAGGCTTCGCTGTCGCCGACCTTGCCGCCCGACATGACGCCGAAAGGTGAATTTGACCTCGGCCGAGGCTATTTCCAGCGCAAGGATTACCCGCTTGCGGTCAATACCTTCCGCGCCTTTCTGCACCAGTACCCGGGCGACCGGCTGACGCCTGAGGCACAATATTGGCTTGGCGAGTCGCTGTTTGCGAGCCAGCAATTTCACGATGCGGCGGAAGCGTTTCTCACTGTTTCCACCAAGTATGGGACCAACGCCCGAGCCCCGGACGCACTCTTGCGACTTGGCGAGTCGCTTTCGGCCATGGGCCAGAAGGAAGCTGCTTGCGCGTCGCTGGGCGAGGTTTTACGCAAATACCCGCGCGCCTCTCTGAACGTGAAGGAGAGCGTTGCCCGGGAACAAAAGCGTGCCCATTGCTGAGGAAGCCCTTCGCGACGATGAAGTGAATGCGCTGTTCCGCGGCCTCGAAAGCTTGACGGGACTGGTCATCGCCGCGTCCGGAGGGCCGGATTCGACGGCGCTTTTGCTTCTTGCGGCCCACTGGGCGAAGCGGCTGCGTCGGCCGCCACGGCTTCTCGCGGTCACCGTCGATCACGGTTTGCGGCCGCAAGCGGCCGCCGAGGCCGCTGCGGTTAAGCGGCTTGCGCGACGGCTCGGCGTCCAACATCGCACGCTCCATTGGCGCGGCAAGAAGCCGAAGACCGGCCTGCAGGAAGCGGCGCGGCTCGAGCGCTATCGGCTGTTGGGGGAAGCGGCCGCGCGCGCCGGCTACGCTCACGTCCTCACCGCTCACACCCTCGACGATCAGGCCGAAACCGTACTGTTCCGGCTGGCGCGGGGTACCGGCCTCACCGGGCTCTGCGGCATGGGCTATGTCTCACCTGTTCCCACTGCGGAGAGGTCACCTGCCTTTGCGAAACGATGGCAAAGAGGCGAGGGGGCACATCGGAGTTCCGCTCGTCCTTCTCTGGGGGCACCCAAGAGGGAGGTTCTTCTGCTTCGTCCGTTGTTGCACATTCCGAAGGCGCGGCTCCTCGCCACGCTGCAGGCAGTCGGGGTCGGCTATAGCGAAGATCCAAGCAACAGCGATCCGCAATTTACCCGCGCGCGGCTGCGGACGCTGATGCCTGCGCTTGCGGGCGAGGGACTGGATGCGCGCGGACTGGCGCGGCTGGCGGCGAGGATGCGGCGCGCCGATGCGGCGATCGAATTTGCCGTACGCGCAGCGCGTGCAGCATTGGCGCCGGCGCCTTGGCCGCGGCGCGGTCCGGTCATGTTCGATGCTACGCAGTTTATCGGGTTGCCTGCCGAGGTTGGGCTGCGTCTTCTCGGCCGCGCGATTGCGCACACCGGGGACGAGGGGCCGGTCGAGCTTGGCAAGCTCGAAGCGCTCTATGAGGCGCTGCGGCAGGCCTCGCGGCTGCGCCGAACCCTTGCCGGTGCCGTGGTCACGCTTGGCGATCATCGGCTGAGCATCGAACGGGCGCCGACGCGCCGTGCCCCGGCCGGTCGCCGCGGACCGGCGCGCCGCAACGCGGCCCTGCGGCAGAAGGCAACAGCCGTTTTACGAAATAGGCCTATAGGTAGGTCGGGATTCCCAACCAGGGCGTGAGTTTCCCTTGGCAGGGGGCGGTCGCGCGCCTACATTGCTCACGAATAAGGAACGTGAAGCCGCCACGCTTTTGCGGCTGAAGACGAGCGCCCGGGCTCTCCGCACGCAATCGCGGACCAAGGACCTAAGATGAACGCCAATCTGCGCAATTTTGCCCTCTGGGTCATCATCGTTCTGCTGCTGTTGGCGTTGTTTACGCTGTTTCAGAACCCGGGCCACAATACGAATTCTCAGGAAATCAGCTTCTCGCAGCTTTTGAACGACGTCGATAACGGCCGCGTGCGCAGTGTCGTCATTCAGGGCCCGGAAATCCACGGTGAATTTACCAGCGGCGGCAGCTTCGACACCTATGCGCCGAGCGATCCAACGCTGGTGCAACGTCTCTACAACAAAGGCGTAACCATCACGGCGCGGCCGCAGACCGAGAACGTGCCCTGGTTCGTCTCGCTTTTGATCTCATGGCTGCCATTTGTGGCGCTGATCGGGGTGTGGATCTTCCTGTCGCGGCAGATGCAGGGGGCGGGCGGCAAGGCGCTCGGCTTCGGCAAGTCGCGGGCGAAACTGCTGACCGAAGCGCATGGCCGCGTGACCTTCGAGGACGTGGCTGGCGTTGATGAGGCCAAGCTCGATTTGCAGGAAATCGTCGAGTTCCTGCGCGATCCCGGAAAATTCCAGCGCCTCGGTGGCCGCATTCCGCGCGGCTTGCTGCTCGTCGGCCCGCCCGGCACCGGCAAGACGCTGCTCGCCCGCGCCATTGCGGGCGAAGCCAACGTGCCGTTCTTCACCATTTCCGGCTCCGACTTCGTCGAAATGTTTGTCGGCGTCGGCGCCAGCCGCGTGCGCGACATGTTCGAGCAGGCCAAGAAGAACGCGCCCTGCATCATCTTCATCGACGAGATCGATGCCGTCGGCCGTCACCGCGGCGCCGGCCTCGGCGGCGGCAATGACGAACGCGAACAGACGCTCAACCAATTGCTCGTCGAGATGGACGGCTTCGAGGCCAATGAGGGCATCATTCTGATCGCCGCCACCAACCGGCCCGACGTGCTCGATCCGGCGCTGCTGCGTCCCGGCCGCTTCGATCGTCAGGTCGTGGTGCCGAATCCCGACGTGGTCGGCCGCGAGCAGATTCTCAAAGTGCACGTGCGCAAGGTGCCGCTCGCGCCGGACGTCAATCTGAAGACCATCGCCCGCGGCACTCCCGGCTTCTCCGGCGCCGATCTGATGAACCTCGTTAACGAGGCGGCGCTGATGGCCGCGCGCCGCAACAAGCGCATGGTGACTCAGGTCGAGTTCGAGGACGCCAAGGACAAGGTGATGATGGGCGCCGAGCGCAAGTCGCTGGTGATGACGGAAGAGGAAAAACTCCTCACCGCCTATCACGAGGGCGGCCACGCCATTGTCGCGCTCAACGTCAAGGCCACCGATCCGGTGCACAAGGCGACGATCATCCCGCGCGGCCGCGCGCTCGGCATGGTCATGCAGCTCCCTGAGCGCGACAAGCTGTCGATGAGTCTCGAACAGATGACCTCGCGCCTTGCCATCATGATGGGCGGCCGCGTCGCCGAGGAATTGGTATTCGGCCATGAGAAGGTGACGTCGGGCGCGGCGTCGGACATCGAACAGGCCACCAAGCTCGCGCGCATGATGGTGACGCGCTGGGGGCTTTCCGATGCGCTCGGCACCGTGGCCTATGGTGAGAACCAGGAGGAAGTGTTCCTCGGCTATTCGGTCGCGCGCCAGCAGAACATTTCCGAAGCCACCGTGCAGAAGATCGACGCCGAGATCAGGCGCTACGTCGAGGAAGGCTACGGCGAGGCGCAGCGGATTCTCACTGAGAAGCGCGCGGATCTGGAAACCCTCGCCAAGGGTCTTCTTGAATTCGAGACGTTGACCGGCGACGAGATCAAGGATCTGCTGATGGGCAAGCGCCCGAGCCGCGAATCGATCATCGAGCCGGCCACGCCGCGCGCCTCGACCGTGCCGAGTGCCGGCGCCGGCCGTAACCGCCCCCGCCCGGAGCCCGGCCCGCTGGAGCCGCAGCCGCAGGGGTGAGATCGGCCTCGCCGATCAAGCGGCGGAATATTTGGCCGTGGCTCGCAGGCAATGCCGCTGCAGAACCGCGTCACGCCCTTTGGTGAGCTTGCCGCCGTGCCCGCGCGCGGCTTGTTCATGGGCAATCGCGGCGGGCGTTTTCATACCGACGCCAAGACGTTGACGGCGCGGCGCTGGGCGTCGCGGCAATGGATCTGCTGCGTGCTCGATTTCAAAGCCAGACATCGCGCCGTCTGGGGCCGTTTCTATACGGAATTATTTTTTCTCGATGAGCCGACCGCCCTGGCAGCCGGGCATCGGCCCTGTTTCGAGTGCCGTCGCCGCGATGCGGTGGATTTTGCGGAAAGATGGCAGCAGGCGCACAGGCTGCGCGCGCGGCCCAGAGCCAACGAGATGGACGCGGCGTTGCACGGCGAACGCTTGCGCGGCCGCGGCAAGCGCCTGTACCGGCGCGATATTGAAGAGCTGCCTGACGGCGCATTCATCGCGCAGGAACAGGGCGCCTTTGCGCTGCGCGGCGCTGCGCTGCTGCGTTGGTCCCCGCAGGGCTATGCCGAGAGCACGAAGCGGCCGCGCGGCATCGTCGTCGACGTGCTCACCCCGCCGGCAATCCTTGCTGTCCTGTCGTCGGGCTATGTGCCGCGCTGGCATCCGAGCGCGAGTCAGAGCGGGACAGGTTTTCTTTGAATCGTCATTCCGCTCTGGAATATTGTTGGAGCATGATCTTATCCGAAAACCGCACCCACTTTTCGGGATCATGCTCTAACCGCGAAACGCTGCCTTGATCGCTTCGACGCCGTGACCTGATTTTGCCGCGGCGATGATACGCGCTTCCTGCTTCATCAGCCCGTCGAGCGCCGCCTGCATGGCCTCGATCTTGTCGGTCGGTACGACCACGGCGCCGTGACGGTCGGCGTGGATCAGGTCGCCGCTTTTCGCCGCCATGCCGTGAATGTTCACAGGAACGCCGAACTCGACCACGTGGACGTAGGCGTGCGAAGGCCCGACGGCGCCGGCGAGCATTTGAAAGCCTTCCGCCGACGCGGTGATGTCGCGCACCGAACCGTTGGTCACGGTGCCAAGGCAGCCAAGGGCCTTATGCACGTTGGTCTGCACCTCGCCCCAGAAAGCCCCATAGCCGGGCGGGTCGTCGAGATCCTCGATCAGCACCACGCTCGGGCGCGGCTCGGCGGCGACGTAGTCCATATATTCGAGCCGCTTCTGCATGTAGCCCGGCCCGCTCACGGCGTCGCGCGTGCGGATCGTCACGGTCTTGGCAAAGCCCACCATCGGCGGCAAATCGGGAAATGGACAATGCAGATGGCGCACGGTGTAGCCTGAGCCGCGGCGCTCGGGGGCCGCGATTTCGATCAGGTTGCAGACGGTCGGAGTATCGACCGACCGCAAAAAGGCGAGTTCACTCGCTGACACCATGGCGTTTCCTCTTTTCCTTTCGTTGCCAAAGTACGGTTTCTTGAACGTCTTCTTTAGACCTTGATCCAATTCGGTTGAATCGGATCA
>JASHVN010000496.1 GCA_030044555.1 Xanthobacteraceae bacterium
ATGGGACATACGAATACCGGCCAGGGCGGTTCTTGCTGTTAAAGGCCGAGGTTGCCCACAGCTATGGAGCGACCGACGGCGCGCAATCCTATGACGAAGGGACCAAGGGATTGGTGCAGGTTGGGATGACTTTCTGAAACGCCGCAATGGATGCCTCGACGGGGAGGTCCGGCGCGCGGCGGCAAAATTCGTAATGCAGATAAAATCAATCAAAAAGAACCATGCAGCGATCAAGCGTTCTTTCTCCGCCGCAACTGCCATCGCTGCCGCTGCGGTTGCCCTGCCGCCTCCGAGCCTGGCCGGTCCGGCCGGCGGCAGCGTGGTCGCCGGCTCCGCTAGCATTTCCCAATCCGGCCCTGTCACCGATATCAATCAATCGACCAACCGGGCGATCATTAACTGGCAGGGTTTTTCAGTCGGCTCCGGCGAAACCGTCAATTTCAATCACCAAGCAGCAACTCGGCAACGCTCAATCGTGTCACCGGCAACGAGACGAGCGTCATTTCCGGCGCGCTCAATGCCAACGGCCAGGTCTTCATCGTCAATTCCGCAGGCGTGCTCTTCTCCAAGAGCGCGCAGGTCAATGTCGGCGGGCTGGTTGCCTCGACGCTCAACGGTCCAGGCCCGAAATCTCCATAGCGATGCGCAATTCTACAATGAAAGGACCGAGGGACTGCTGCAGTTCGCGCCGACCTTCTGAACCGCCGGAGTCCATTCCCGACTGGCCTGGCGCGCGATGGCGGAATTCGTAATGCTGATGGATTGGCTATCGCTGGCGACAGACTTCGGCGTCATCGGCTTTTTGCTCGTGCTCAACGTCGTCGTCGTTGCCGTCGGCATGGAACGATTCTTCTTTTACTGCTCGGTCAAGCCGAACGACTTCACCAATGTCAAAGAGCTGGAACTGGCATTGACCAAACGGCTGATCGTGATCGCCTCTGTTGCAGCCAATGCGCCCTATATCGGTCTGCTTGGCACCGTGCTTGGGATCATGCTGACCTTTTACAACCTGGGCCTCGATGTTAATGCCGACGTGAGCAAGATCATGGTGGGCTTGGCCTTGGCTTTGCGCTCCACCGCCATGGGGCTCATCGTAGCGCTCGTCTCGGTGGTCACCTATAACGGGCTTCAGCGCAAAACCCGGGTGTTGCTGCTTCAATGGGAGATCGCCCATGGATGAGCGGCCCTTCGAAAACCTCAACGTCATTCCGTTCGTCGACATCATGCTGGTGCTGTTGACGATCGTACTGACCACGGCGAGCTTTATTGCGACCGGCCGCATCCCGGTTGCCCTGCCGCAGGCGTCGCGCTCGCAGGTCGAGAAGCACCAGGACAAGATCATTCAGCTTGTCGCCAGCGGTGACATTTATTTTGACAACCAGCCGGTGTCGAAGGACGAGCTCGAAGAGCGCCTTAAGTCGCTGCCGCCCGATACGTCTTTCCTGATCCGCGCCGATCGCGATCTCCAATTCCAAAAGTTCATCGATATCGCCGATATGTTGAGACGCCTGAATTTCACCAGGGTTGCCGTGCAGACGCAGAACGCCACCAGATAGCGCGTCAAGCGGGCGAGTGCGGATAGCGACGATGAAGCGACGCCTGAAATTCACGCTCTATCACGGCTTTGTCGTGTCGCTCGCCCTGCACTCGGCCATAGCCGCGCCATTCGTGTTGCAGAGTCTGGCTCCTGAGCCAGAAGACTCTCCTCCCCTTGTGATCGAGCTGCAAGGCGAGATTTCCGACACCCAGAGCGAACAACAGGTTCTCGCCCAGACACAGGGAAACGCGCCGCGGGATGAAGCGGACAAGGCGAAGCCTCCGGAGGCTCACATGGCCCCCGACGCGCAGCCACCCGATCGGAAGCCGGCTGATGTTGCTGCGAACGACCAAGCAACGCCGCCAGCTCCTCCTGAAACCGCGGCGGCCCCGGCGCCGCCAGCTGAGCCTGCGCCGACACCGCCAGCAACGCCGACGCCAGCGCCGCCGATTGAAAAGAATTCACCCGCAATTGATATGAAGGCTGGCAACAGTGCCAACAACAATCCAGGCTCTGAGCAGCAGCAAAACGCGCAAACCATCGCGACCGAGCCGCACCCCGAAAACGATCGGCTCGACGACTATGTCAAACAGCTCGCAAAGAGGATTCAGCGCAACCTCGTCTATCCGGCCGACGCACGACGTGCCGGCCTGCGCGGCACCGCGACCGTGTCCTTTACCATCCTGACCAACGGCCAAGTCCGTCCAAACAGTCTGAAGATCGTCAAGACCAGCGGGGAGGCAAAGCTCGATGCCGGCGCACTGGAGACCATCCGTGCGAGTGCGCCTTTCGCAGCGCCCCCACAAGAGATGGCCATATCCATCGCTCTCGTGTTCGGCAGGAAACGTTAAACGGTAATACCGCGCCGTCCGATGGAAAGCTGGCCCGGACCGCAAAACGATCGCCATCGCGGCAGACGCCATCAATCGC
This sequence comes from Xanthobacteraceae bacterium, assembly GCA_030044555.1. GTDB lineage: Bacteria > Pseudomonadota > Alphaproteobacteria > Rhizobiales > Xanthobacteraceae > BOG-931. The sequence continues at coordinate 2,468 of JASHVN010000496.1, forward strand.
AGCAAATCAGCACAAATCAGGACAAGTAAGCGCAAGTTGGAACAGCTCAATTGGCCCACGATAGTGCGGGTTTGCGGACTGCCATCTCAGGCAGGAGCTAAAAATGCTGAACAAAATTGCGCTTTGCGTTGTCATTATTCTCGGCAGCGGCTTTACAGCATCGGCCGCAACACACCATCGCGTCCGCCATGACCCTCCGCGGTACTACGACGTGATCCCTGGCAGCATAGGCGACGGCTGTTCGCCGGCTCGACCCTCACTTTGCAGTAATGCTTGCCCGACGGATGGATCGCCGTGCCGGGTAAACGGAGACGAGTGGTAAGGGCCGCTGGCGCAAGTGGGTGTCAGCCGCGTTTTCGGTTCCCAGGCACCCCAGCCACCTTAAGTCACAGAGCACTACTCACTCCGCCCAAGCGGGATGCCGAGTTCACGTGCAAGCGGCATGAATAAATCCGCGCGCGCAGACGTAACAAGAGCGACATCGCTGGTCCGGCCGTTGCCCGCGGGCACACGCGGCTCATTTTCGTTGTAGAGCTTTTTGACCCTCTCGATGTAAAGCGGCTCGAGGTGAAATGCCTCCCATATAGCGCGCGGTCTGGCGCCGGCTTTCATCGCGCTGTCAGCTAAAAACAACCGGTAGGCACTCTCCCGGTAATCGGGAAGGGGCTGCAGGCCCGCGTGGGCGAGGTGGACATAAGCGAGGCAATCATCGCCCTCGTGCCAAGCTTTCGCGGCGCGTCTGATATTGCCCAGCACCGAAGGTGGCACGGCCTTGCCATAAGCGGCGGACAAGAGCGCGAGGACGCGCGCATCTTCGCCTTCCAGGTTTTTCAAGAGGCGCGGCCCCTCGGCGGAGACGATGATTGTGCCGGCGCCCAGCACGAGACCGTCGCGCGTAAAATTCAGCTCCGCGCTGATGGGCACGCCGCGCTCGCGCGCGTGCCATACGTCGCGTAAGCGCTGATGCGGCACCGCGCTCCTCCCAGACTGGAATGTGTTGAGTTGAAATTGCCGATTACGGGAATGGCTCGAAAATCAAGGCCCGATGAGCGGGTCGCATTTGCCGCTCGGCCACACTTTCGCTTGCTTCGGCCCGCATGGGCAGTTTCACGGTGGCCTGCGCCAAAGCGCATGTCTCGGGGGGCATGGCAGCATGAGCAACATCACGTTTCTTCTTGGCAGGATCGATGGAGTCTGCGGGCAATTCGCAGTGGCGCTGCAACATGCGCAATTGCAGGTCTACGCCACCATCGCGTTCATCGTCGTTCTGAGCGTGCTGCTGTTTCCACCCAAAGACGATCTGGATCAGATTTAAAACGGTTCCATCCGCGCCGGAACTGTGGCGGCGGTCGTGAGTTGACGGCTCGACACCTGACGAGGGAGTGCACAGATGTTGAGCCTGGTCGTTACGTTATTGATTATCGCGTTGATCGCCGCCGTGCTCGGCTTTGGCGGCATTGCCGGCGCCGCGGTAGGCATCGCCAAAATCGTATTCTTCGTCGCGCTGGTGCTGTTCTTGATTTCACTGTTGGCGGGCGGCCTGCGCGGCGGATTCGGCCGGCGGCGTCTCTAGTGTTGCGAGATGCTAATCCAGCTGCGATAGCGGACAACAATCAGAGACAAGCCGCTTCCATCCAATGCGGTCACGCATTAGCCGGCGAGCGGTGCCGGAATGACGGCTGGTCCACCGATCTTAACCGGCTGCCGCGCCCCCTCCCCGCTGATCTCAACCAGCACAAGCGGCGCCGGCGTCACGCGGTTTCGCCCCGCCGCCTTGGCGCGATAGAGCGCACGGTCGGCAATGGCAAGCAGCGCCGACAGTTCGCGGCTCGCCTCGCTCGCCATGGCGACGCCGACGCTCACGGTGGTGCTTGCGGTCAGAGCGGAGAACTTCATCGCGGCAAATTGGCCGCGCACCCGCTCGGCCACCTGCAAAGCCGCCGCCATCGGCACGTCCGGCAACAGGCAGGCGAACTCCTCGCCGCCGAGCCGCGCGAACAAAGCGCCCGGCCAGACCGTGCGGGTCACGAGCCGCGAAAATGCACGCAGGACGTGATCGCCGGCGTCGTGCCCCGCCGTGTCGTTGATCTCCTTGAAATGGTCGAGATCGAACAGCAGCAGCGCCACTGGCCGCCGATCGGCGATTGTCCGCTTAAGAAGCGGCGCGCCCAATTCGAAGAAGGCGCGGCGATTGGGAATCCCCGTCAACAGATCGGTGAGCGCCGACTTTCTTTGCTGCAGCTCCGCGCGCTCCTTCGCCATGCTCATGCGCAGGAAGGCCTGGGCGAACGCGACGAACAACGCCTCGAAAGCGAGCACAAACAAGCCAACGCTCTGCGGCGTATGCGCATCCGACAGCGTCCGGATCGTCCCCGCATAATGGATGCGCGCCAGCAAAAATCCGGCATGAACGACGGCGAGCACAAGCGTCGGCCAGCGCGAGATGAGCTCGCGATCGCGTGCATACCACATCTCGCGTGCGCAGAGCAGCGAATAGACGGCGGAGATGACGGACGCGAGGACCACTCGCGCCTCGTTTGATTGGTAGAAGCTCGGGATTTGACAAAGCGCGGTCCAAATAACCGCTCCCGCAAGGACCATCGACAGCGGGACGCGGCGCCCCTCGAAATTGCGCGCGCCGGCCCACATCGTGCCGTAGGCGCAGCTGAGCAGCGCGTTACCGGCGCAGATCGACCATGTCAGCACATTCGGTTCGCCGCGAACCAGAAACACGGCGCCGGCCGTACCGATGAGGTAGCCAAGGCCCCAGAGCGCCAGCGCCGGCTCGTTGCGATTCTGCAGCCAGGCGAACAAGAGCAGCATGCCGCTGATCACGGTGATAAAGCCCGTCACCGCGCACAACGTCGGCAAGTTGATCAGGAAATTCGGATTGGCGAAGACAGGCACCGCACGTTCCCCAAACGCCCTCAAGGCGAAAGTGCGCCGTTTTACCAGGACAGTCCTGTTCACCCTTTTGCGGTATTTCGTAAAATTCTCTGCACTTTAAATTGCGGAAAGCGGGCCAAATCCACCGCTTTTAATGGAAATGCGAGAACGCCACGGATAACAGATATTTAACGGCGGCTTGCAAAAGCCATCCAACCACGATCACGGCGGCGAACCCGATTGAGGCAAACGTCGCCAGCCGCGAACGCGACAGGGCCAAGGCGGCGACCGTCGGTCTTATGGCTTCGACCGCGGCCGCATGGGCGTCGAGTTTTTGCGCCAGATCGTGCAAAGCCGCACTGGTGTCAGCGTGCCGGCGTTCCTGTAATGTGCGGTTATCGTCGAGCCGCCGGCGGATGTCCCCAACGCTGGCGCGCAGCCGTCCTATGGCTTCACTGATCTCGTCGAGTTTCCCGGCCATGGCCTTTAACTTCTCCTTTACGCTGATTTCAGATTGCCGATGTCGGCCACATAGCCGGCGATGGCGTGGCAGGCGAACGGGTCGCTCTGCGCGACGCCAATCGCGATGAGCGGGTCGCGCGCGTCGAGAAACTGCAGCAGCGGCGGCACGTCGAACGGCACCAGCGGGACTGGATCGTTGCCGCGGCGATATTGGCGCACCGCCGTTGCGGCGATCGCTTTGACGAACATCGCCATGCCGAAGCGCGGCGCGCCGAACGTCACGATCGCCGCCGGCGGCTTGCCCATGCAGACAAGCAGCGCGCCGACGCCGAGCGCCAGCGCGCCGCCGAGCGAGTGACCGGTGACGCGGCCTGGCTTGTCGCCGATCGCCGCGGCCACTTCATCGACGATGGACTCGGCGCCGTCGAGGAAACCGGCATGGCAGTGCCCGAGCTGCGGATGCGCGCGATCAGCGATGGGCGCGCAAATAAAATCACGCGCCCAGTCTTCCGCGGTCACCGAGCCGCGGAAGGCGATGACAACCGAACCATCGGGCTCGGTGGTGATGCGACAATCCGTGCCGGTTTGTGGAATCGGCAGCGTGGGCGCGTCCATATAGGTGGCCGCGCATCGTTTGGCGCACTCGAGGTCCGAGATCATGCGGGAGGCTCCAATGCGCCGCGAGCGACCTGGATTGCGGCAGGGCGTTGACACCCGTGAACGGACTACTGCCGGCAGGTCGCGAGCGGCGCCAGGTTTCACAGCTTCGGCAAGCCGGCGAGAAAGGCGGCGATCTGGGCCGGCAGCGACGCAACCGCCGCCGTGGCACCCGCCGGATTGGACACAAGGCCAACGGCAAGGCCGATATTGATCAGCGTGGTGAGATTGTCCTGATTCCACGACGTCGGCACGCCAATCAGCGCATCGGGGATCGAGCCCTCGCTGAAATAATCGAGCTGCCAGAGCTGCCGGCGCAGCGCGATGTTGACCGTCATCAGCACCTGCTGCACCGGCGAATAGCCATAGACGCGGTGGGCGCGCACGTTGCGCGGCCGGTAAATAATGTCGCGCGCGGCGTAATTGACGGCCGGCAGGCCTTTGAGCACCTGCTGGTAGGCCGGCGGATAGATCGTCGCGCCGTCGGGACCCGCATAGGGCAACGGCGTGCGGCCCCAATCGTCGATCACGCGCTTGATGGTCGCGCCATCAAGCTGCTGCAGCGCGCAGAGCTGGCCCGAACGCGTGCGCTGGCAATAAAGCGTCGCCGCGTCGATGACGAACATGTCCTCGAGCAGCGCGCGCAGCCAGGTCTTCCAGCGCGTGACGCCGTCGGGCTTCAGCAGGAAGCTTTCGACCGCGGCGATGCGCGCGGTCATCTCGGCGTCGATCGTCGCGCTCTGGCGCTTGAGCTTCGGATCGCGCGGCCGGATGCGCCAGCGCTGGCGCTCCATCTGATCCTTGCGGGTCTCGATGACGAGGCGCAGGAGATCGTAGGCGTCGGCAAAACCGCGCAGCTCGGCAAAGCCGATCGCCTCGTAGGCGCGCGGCCGGGTGACCAGATTGTAGCCGGGCGGAAAATCGAAACGCCGCCCGGCAACGTCGGGCGGCGCGATCGGCCGCAGCGGATCGAGCGGGCCGAACCAATCGGCGCCGCTGCCGCGCGTGATGCCGATGCTGCCGCCGTTTTGGTCCGCGCTGTAGGACACGGCAATCTGATACGGCGACAACGGCCAGCTCGGCTGGCCCGCGCCGCGAACTTGTTCGGTCATGTGTTTCTGTTTGTTTGCTCGAGTGGCCGGCGTTGCGCGGAAGGAGGCCGGGCGCTCCGTCCTAAAACGCGACGGAGCGCCCGACCTGTGACCCACGCGCCCTTCCCGCTCGCCGCCGTCGTGGAGCGCCGCCTTCCGCCGGGTGGGGCTGCGAAAGGCGTTAAGGACGCGACAGCGGGACGGAAAGGAACGCGCGGGCCGGGCCCGCGAAAAGCGGGCCCACGGCATGCCGGCGCGGGTGGCGCGCCGCTCCGGCATGTTTGCAGTTGCTAGAGCGAGGTCCGATCAGATTGAGTCGTCATTGCGAGCCAACGGGTCCGGCCGAAGTGGCCGGCCCGATGACAAGCTCCGCGGAGCAATCCAGGAGCCGAGAACTGGGACTCTGGATTGCTTCGTCGCCCTTCGGGCTTCTCGCAATGACGACGCTGTGCCAGGTCGATCGGACATTGCTTTAGTTTTGTTGTTTCGGCATTCGCTCAAAGCCGATCGCGATCAGCGACGCGGCGTCTTCCTGCTGCACGGCGATGACGCGATCGGCGCCGACGACATAAAAGGTGCCCGAGCCGCCATGAACGGCCGAGATGCCCTCGGGCGCGCGCAAGCTGACCAAGGAGCCGGCCACGCGCTCGCCAGCGTCGATATCTGGCGCATCTTGCCGGGCTGCGGCGCGAAGCCGGTAAAATTCAATGATCGGCGCGGGCTCATGGAGCATCAGCTCGGTGATAGCAAACACCAGCGCGTCGGCGTGATCGGGCGACCCCTCGCCGCGGTAGCCGGCCGTGGTGAAGGCGCAGAGCTGATCCTCCAGCACGGCAAAGCGGCCGACGTGATGCACCAGGCCCCGCTCGTAGAGCGCGGAGACCGGCTCGGCGCGCAACACCTTGCCGCGCGAGGCGGACACCCCGCGCACCCGTGCACCCGAATCGGCGGCGCGAATGACGAAACGCACCATTTCGCCGCCGAAATTGTCCTCGGCGACGATCCGGTCGGCGTCGAACTCGCGATAGGCCTGCACCGCGGCGCGGCCCCACACGGCCGGCGCATCGCGCAGCGAGCGATCGGCAAGCACGTAGGCATGGCCGTCATCGCCTTTGGCGGCGACGATGATGCCGATCTCGTCGGCACGCTCGTCGTCATAGCCGGCGGCGCCCGACGGATCGACCGCAACAACAACGCGGCGCCGGCGCCCGACTGCAAGCTCGGTCACCCGCGCACGCGCGATGATGTCGTAGCTGAACAGCGCGCCGTCAAACTCATCGATATAGACGCCTTCGAAGAAGCGCTTGCGCTGCCGCTCCGGCAGCGCCTCCAGGCTTTTCAGATAATCGGCCGACAGGTTCGCGGCGTTGTCGCCCGGATTGAGGAACAGCCGCGCATATTCGCCGGGATTGTCGAGCGGCAGGCGCGAAATCGGATCGCGCTTGTCGCCGAATAGGACGTTGCTCCAATGGCCCTTGCTGGTCGGGTTGAGGTCGTAAAAGGCGGCTTGCTTTAGATCCTTGCTCACCTGCGCCAGCCGCGTGAGCGCAACGAGCACGGACGAATACGGGATCTGCGAGC
>JASHVN010000497.1 GCA_030044555.1 Xanthobacteraceae bacterium
ACGCGACAGGCGACACGATCCAAGACACGACCGCTGCAGGTAAGAGCATTTTTGTCAGCGCGCCGGATGGATTGCGGTTGCACGTGCGCGAGTACGGCAGCCGCATAGCGCCTGCGCTTACCGTCGTTTGCCTGCCGGGACTGACGCGCACCGTCGCGGATTTCGAAGTGCTGGCGGCGCATCTGGCGAAAGCGGGCTCGCGACGCGTCATTGCGCTCGATTCGCGCGGGCGCGGACAATCTGAATACGATCGCAATCCGGAGAATTACAATCTCTTGGTCGAGCTTGGTGACCTTGTTGCCGTGCTGACGGCGCTTGCCGTGGGGCCGGCGATTTTCATCGGCAGCTCGCGCGGCGGACTTCTCACCATGCACCTTAGTGTGGCGCATCCGACGGCGATTGCAGGCGTGGTGCTGCACGATATCGGCCCGGTGATCGAGCCGAAGGGGTTGGCACGCCTGCGCAGCTATGTCGGCAAGATGCCGCAACCGCGCAGCTTCACCGAAGGCGCCGATATTCTGCGCCATCTGTTCCACGGCCAATTTCCAAATCTTGCGGCCGAACAATGGCTTGCCGCCGCGCAGCGCGCCTGGCAGATGCGCAGCGGCGCGCTGGTGCCGACCTACGATGTCCGCTTGAGCCGCACGCTGACGGCGATCGATATCGAGCGGCCGCTGCCGCCGCTGTGGAACGAGTTCGACGCGCTCAAGCGCGTCCCGATGCTGGTCATTCACGGCGCGAAATCCGACATCTTGTCGGCGGAAACCGTAGCGGCCATGGCCGCGCGGCATCCCGGCATGGAGGTCATTGACGTCGCCGACCAGGGGCATGTGCCGCTGCTCGAAGGCGACCCGCTCCTGCGCCGCATCGGTGACTTCGTTGTCGAGTGTGATGCCAAGTGCGATGCCAAGTGGGATGCCAAGTGGGATAGTCCGCGCGCAATTTCCTGACGGCGCGCTTGCAGTGCACCGTTCAAGGCGCCATCTCCAATCAGGATTGAAAGTAGTTTCGGCGCGGGTCTAACAAACAATCAGCGTCGCCCGTGGGTGGTGACGGCAATCGCGTTCGACAAGTGCCGCGAAATCAATGCGGCATTCGGGCCGTCCCGCCGGACTGCTATCGCCAGACAATGAAACAGCCGGCGCGTCTGTTTGTTTGTTAAACCGCACAGAGCCTGAGGCGAAGCACCGAAAGTCGCTTGCTGCCGAAAGTCACTTGCTCAAGTGCGAATTCCCGTAAAAGTCGTATTCGTTTCGATGGCGATCCGTCGTCGCGCGCTGCGCAGAATTTCCTTCGCGAGCGCGAGCTTGTGTCCGCCGTCGCAGACCCCGAGCGTAACTTTATGATAAACAAGCCATAAATTTTGCTTACGCGCGCTCCTCACTTCTCCGCTGATCGAGCATGGGCAACGATCAGCTATGACGCCAGCGCATCTATCTGCGACGTTTGGACTCGGCTCGCGCGTTCCTCACGTGCAGGTTGATTGTGGATCAGATCGTAATATACGATCTTTTCATCAATCCTTCGTCTCCAAGAGCTAAGTGCACTAGCAGAAAAATTCTGACGCGGCATGTGCACTGACGCTCGCTCGCAAACTGACGTTCTCAACATGGACTTCCCTCGCAGCATGGATTTCGTTCGCAAGATGGATTTGTCCGTGCTGCCGTTCAGGACGATGTTGGCAATGAGAGCGCGCGAAGAAAATGTTTTCGGCGCAGGGATCGCGCGTGCCGTTTCACTTCAAGCTCAGGACCGCTTGGCTTCGAGATTTTGCACGGCGGCCTGCAAGCAACGATCGCGCGGAGCAAACGAGCCGGGCGCGCTCGCGACAAATTTGAGCAAACGCCCGGCGCGTCGCGGCGCGTTCGATACGCCTCGATCTGCGTCGGCGCGATCTGACGTTTCGGCGGTAAGGGACAGGACGATGCCGGGCCGACATCGGTCGTGGCAAGGCTGCTCTCGGCAGCCGAACTCCCACCGAATTTCCGCAAAAGTTGTGCTGGTACCGGATTTGTTCTCTTCGTCGGGCGGATACCGGGCGGTCGCTAAGGACAAGGCGGGTCGGACGCGCCAGAGGGTCCACAATTCGCTACGTAATTAATTGATATATATGGTTAAAAACTTGATTTACATATTATTTACACATTGATTTACGCGCGCACGGGAGGTAAAATTTTCAAGCTATAAAAAAGCAAGCGAACGCTGTCGGGGGGACGTATTTCGACGCCTGCGCTCGCGCAGGGGTTGAGAGGGAGTGAAGGTCGCGTTCTGCGATCTTTTAGGGGTTGAGTAACGTGCCCAAGGTCGAGTTGACGGCATCCTTCGTTAGACAATGCGCGTGCCCCGTTGGGGCTCGCCGGGTCGACTACTTCGATGCGGCCGTTCCCGGCTTCATGCTCGAAGTCAGATGCTCCGGCGGCAAGACCTTTTACCAGCGCTACCGCGACGCCGGCGGCCGCGAACGTCAATTCAAGATCGGACCGGCCGATGTATTGACGGTATCGCAGGCGCGCCGCAAAGCGCGGTCCGTTCTGGCGGAAGCCATTCTCGGATCCGATCCGCAGCAGGAACGCGAAGAGTTACGCAGCATTCCGACGCTTGCCGAGTTTGTCCGCGACTCGTACATGCCGTACGCGAAGAACGTAAAGCGCAGCTGGCAGACCGACGAAACGATCCTGCGCATTCACATCTTGCAGAAATTCGGCGCCTTTCGCCTTGATCAGATCACGGATCAGGGTGTCGCCGCGCTGCTTTCCCGCATGCGCGATCAGGGTTATGCCAGCGGCACGACAAATCGCGTTTTGGTGCTGCTGCGTTTCATTTTCAATCTCGCCAAAAAATGGGGCGTGCCGGGCACGGCGAAAAATCCGACCACCGGATTGAAGACGGCGCCCGATGTCTGCCGCGAGCGCTTCCTCAGTCCGGATGAAGCCCAGCGGCTATTGTCTGCGCTCGACACCGATGAGAACGAGGTCGCAGCCGCGGCGATCAAGATGCTGCTTTTTACCGGCGCGCGGCGCAACGAGATCACTTACGCCAAATGGGAATTCGTCAACTGGGAGAAACGCACGCTGCTCGTTCCGCGCGCCAAATCGGGGCGGCCCCGATCGATTCATCTCAACTCGGCAGCGCTTGAGTTATTGAAGTCGTTGCCGCGGCTCGAGGACAATCCCTATATTTTCCCATCACCGGTCACGGGCCGGCCCTCGCCATCGATGCACTTTCCCTGGTTCCGCATACGCGAGCGAGCCGGATTGCTCGACCTCCGACTCCACGATCTGCGGCATTCGTTCGCGAGCTTCCTGGTCAATCAGGGGGTGTCGTTATATGTTGTTCAGGGCCTGCTCGGACATACGCAAGCGCGCACGACACAACGCTATGCGCATTTGGCCAACGACACGCTTTCCGATGCGGCCGAAGTCGTTGGCAACGTCGTGCTGCATACTTCCGATAATCAAAATACTAATTTTGCGATCCGGTCTTCTGCTGCAAACCGCTGAGCAACTGGCTGCGCACGATCATTTCGAAATCGCCGTTCGGCAATTGCGCAAATCCGATGCCGGCGTCCGCGAATGCCTTGTTGATCCGGACTTGCGTGAGATGCCTTGCTCTCACCGCCGCCTTTTCCAATCGATAAATTGCACGCTGCGTAACTCTGGCTTTTTTCCCGAGTTCGGTTTGACTCCAGCCTAGCACGGCCCTCCCTGCTCTTATTCTTGCAGCAAAGAGCTGCGCGTCGACTTCGACAGGCCGGCGGGACGCTGCAGACTTGTGTTGATGCTTCATGATTGATGACGCTTCATGATTTATGGCGCTTCATGATTCATGGACCAGTGCGATCAATCAGCAGGGTCACTCGGGACGCTCGCGGAACTGAAAACAAACTCGCCTCTTACGGAAAAATCCCCGGCGGTTTCCCGCCGGGGATCGTGGCATTCAAACCCGGATCAAACGATCAGGGCAGGAAGTCCTTGTGCATGCGCAGGCCGAAGATCCAGTTTGACTCGTTGGACACTGTCGTCGCGCCGGAGTTCGTCAGCGATACCAAGTTGGTACCTGCATTCAGAGCACCGCCGGTCGTTGCGCTGTCGAGGTTCTGGTAGAGGACGTCGACCGCCAGATAGAAACTCTTGGTCACGTCCCACTGCAACCGCGAGCCCACTTCCCAGATATTCCAGTTGTTATTGCAGCCCGCCAAGCCAACAGCGCCACTGCCGCCGATGTTACCGGCGCCAGGGAAGCCTTCGGCTGCGCAGAGCATGTTGTTGGCGGAGGAGTCGTAGCTCTCGGCGAGGTAGCCGCCGACAAACGACTGGTGCCAAGCCGGGGTCCAGTAATGCTCGTAACCGACGTTGAAGCTCCAGGCCGTGGTCAACTGACAGCCGGTCGCGGTTCCGGCGGCCACTGTGCCGCCGTAGACGCAGTCGCTGCTGACGCCGAAGCCCTCGCTGGAGCCGTCGACGATGCTCATGCTCTCGCCGTTGCCGCCATGGTTCAGATAACGGACGGCGCCTTGGGTGTAGTTGACCTCACCGATGAAGTAGTCGCCCGGTGAGATGAACGGCGCATTGATGCGCAGGCCACCGCCGACCACCCAGCCCCACTGATCGCCGGCATGACCGGTGAGCGGCGTGGAGCCGTAATAGGCCGGATTGACCTCGTGCAGGGCGCCCATGACCTGGGCGCTGCCCCAGCCCTGGTCGACCCGCAGGTTGGCGACGATGTCGGGCGACTGCCAGCCGCCATAGCCGTTGTTGACCGCGTACGTGCCGCTGGGCAGCACGCCGTCGGTACCCGGCGTCGTCGGACCACCGAGCGCGCCAAGCGCCCCGCTGGCGCCAATGATCTGGCTGTCACGGCGCTCTTCCGCCGACAGCGTGGCGGAGAAGCCGCCGCCGAACTGGGCGGTATAGGCCCACACCCACCAGCCGCCGTCGCCGGTGTCTTCCGAGAAGGTCTGCGCCGCGTTGATCATCAGTGCCGCGGCCGGATAGAAGTCGAAGAACGACACCGTCTCACCAGCGGTGAAGCCGGCCCATTGCACGAAGGCGCGGTTGGAGCTGAACGTGCTCGAACCCGGATTCTCAGCGCCGTTGTTGTTGGTGGAGACGCCGACGGCGATGTAGCCGCGGGCGACGCCATAGGCGGTCTCTTCGCGGGCGTCGGCGGTGATGTAGCCGCGCTCACGAGTCCAGAAGTTGTTAGTATAACGGTTATTGTAGAGCTGGTTGTAGTCGCCCGTCGTGGACGAGCCGTTGACGCCGTAACGCGCCTCGGCACGCACCCAGCCACCGATTTTGATGCACATATCGGTGCCTGGCATGTAGTAGAACCCTGCCCCATAGAGGCTGCAGATCTTCACGTATTGTGATGGTTGGAGCCGCCCACTTGTAAAATCCAGAAACGTTTCAATGGGTTAAGAATCCAGATCACGGGTACGTGGCACATTTCCGCAAACTTGCGAACGGTATAGACCGGGGCGGAGCGACGACGTCCGCTCGCATTTTCCGGTCAGACGATGTGAGATCCAGACTTGGTGCTCCCTGACGCTTCTTTGCGCTTTCTGGGTATGCGCTAGGTTGCTGCCATCTCCCCGGCGAGAGGCCGCGCTACGGTCGGTGTGTTCCGGACCATGCGGAGGAATGCGAGCCCGGCTTTGAGCAATACCGTGCGTTGTGATTGGTGGCATATTCGCCGATCTCGGATCAGTTTGAACGAGGCAGGCAGTTCGCCCCGGCGGCACTCTGGAAACCGCACCCGTCCAAATTGCAGCTTCGTAATTTCCCGGCTAAAGATCGCGGAATGATGGGGCAAGGTTTGGCAGCAGGTCACTCGAAAAACGCAGCCTTTCAGAGCGCGCTAGCGGCCTTGCAGAGCGGCAGGCTTATCGACGCCGAGAACTTCCTGAAAAGAGTTCTGCGCACCGACGGGCGCCATGCCGGCGCGCTCAATCTGCTTGCCGTCCTGCTCCTGCGGCTCGACAGATTTGCCGAGGCCGAAGAGTATTTGCGCCGCGCATTGCAGGAGCAGCCGAAATCGGAGACGACGCTTTACAATTACGGTATTGCGCTCAAGGCGCTTCATCGACCAGCCGAAGCGCTCCGGTGTTTCACGGACGCGCTCGCCATCAATGCCGCCGTCCCAGAGACATGGAACAACCGCGGCACGGTCCTTAACGACCTTGAGCGCTACCAGGAAGCGATCGCAGACTTCGACAAGGCGATTGGGCTCAGGCCCGGCTATGCCGAAGCACACTGCAACAAGGCGAAGACTTACGCCGCGCTTGGACAATTTGACGAAGCGCTTTCCCATGGTCGCAAGGCGCTCGAACTCAAGCCCGATCTCGCCGAGGCCTGGTACGGCGTGGGCCATGCCTACTTGCATCTGCGACTCCATGACGAGGCTTTGGCCGCCTTCGATCGGGCATTAGCGTTGAAACGAAGTTTTGCTGAAGCGTGGCTTGGCCGCGCCGATGCAGCGGCCGAGAGCTGGCTCTACGAGGAGGCGCTTGCGGCTTACGACCAGGCGCTGGCCCTCAAGCCGGCGCTGGCCGAGGCATGGCTTGGTCGCGGTAATATGTGCACCGAGCTTAAGCGCTATGACGAAGCGTTCGCCGCGTATGACAAAGCGCTTGCGATCAACCCCGACTTGGCCGGCGAAGCGTGGGTTCGCCGCGGGAATGTCTTGGCTGCTCTTAAGCAGTACGGTGAAGCCTTTGCCGCTTACGACAAAGCGCTCGCGATCAAGCCTGATCTGGCTGAAGCGTGGTTTTGTCGCGGCAATGCCTTCTCCGGTCTCAATCGACCCGTCGAAGCGCTTGCTGCCTATGAGAAGGCGTTGTCGATAAAGCCTAACTTCGCCGCAGCTTACATCAGTCGGGGCAATAACCTTTACAATCTCGCGCGAAATAATGAAGCGCTCAGTTCTCTTGATAGAGCCATCAAATTAGCTCCCAAAGCGGCGCAAGCACATTTCAACCGAGGCCTGGTTTTGCTTACCCTGGGCGAGTACGAAAATGCATGGGAAGAATATGAGTGGCGGAAAAAATTAGCGC
>JASHVN010000012.1 GCA_030044555.1 Xanthobacteraceae bacterium
GCATTCGGCAGCTCGGCGTACGAACTGATAATGCGATCCGGCCGCAAGGTTGCGATGGGCACATCGCTGTAGCCGAAATCGACGGCGATCACCGGCACACGCGCCGCGCGCGCGGTGTGCACATCGGTCCCGGAATCTCCGATCATGATCGCTTGTGCCGGCTCGCCGCCGGCGCGGCGGATCGTCAATCGCAGCACTTCCGGATCGGGTTTTTGGATGCCGAACGTATCCTGGCCGCATATGGCGGCGAAGCGGTCTGTGAGGTTCAGCATGTCCAGAAGCCGCCGCGACAGCCACTCGAGCTTGTTGGTGCACACGGCAAGCCGATGCTGGGTGGCGGCGAGCTGCTCGAGCGTCGCCTCAAGCTGCGGAAATGGACGCGAACGATCGGCGATATGTGCCGCATAGTGCGCGATGAACGCCGTGTAGAGGCGATCAAGTTCAGCCGGCGGGCAGCTGCGCCCTTCGGCTTCCAGCGCGCGCACAATCATGCCCTTTGCACCGCCGCCGATCAGCGTGCGGCCTTTCGCGAACGGAACGGCCGGGAGTCCCTCCTGCGCGAGAACGAGGTTGAGCGTATCGACGAGATCGGGCGCGGTATCGATCAGCGTGCCGTCGAGATCGAAAACGATGGTGAGCATGGCCCGATTACCTTTGTCCTTCGCGGCGCAGGCGCGTGGTGCCGCCGAGGTGCTGTTTCTAGGCGCGCCGGTGCAAGGGCGCAAATTTGCGCGATCAGATCCTGACATTCGCATCCGGGTTCGACAGGCGCGCAGGCGGATGTTAAATGGATCGCGAGCAAATATCAGTCCTGGTGGTGCTTTGGATTTGAAATCCGCTCCACGAGATACCATCTTGGTCGATCGCGAACGCGCAGGTGTGCGGTAGTCATGGATGTCGAAGCGCAAAAGCGCGCCGCCGCCGCCTGTGCTCTGGCGTTTGTGCGGCCGGGCATGCGGCTCGGTCTCGGCACCGGCACGACCGCCCGGTATTTTGTCGAGCTGTTGGCTGACCATGTTCGCGCCGGGCTCAATATAATTGCGGTGCCGACGTCAGAAGCCACGCGCAAGCAGGCCGAAAGCCTCGGCATCGCGCTCGCCACGCTCGATGAGATGCCCGAACTGGACCTGACTGTCGATGGCGCCGACGAGATCGCACCGGATTTGACCTTGATCAAAGGCGGGGGCGGGGCGCTCCTGCGCGAGAAGATCGTGGCGGCGGCTTCCGCCAGAATGGTTGTGATCGCCGACGAGTCGAAATGGGTGGAAGCGCTGGGGCGCTTCCCGCTGCCTGTCGAGATCGTCCAGTTCGGCGCCACGGTCACCCAGCGGGCAATCGAGCGCGTCGCCGCTGCGGCCGGATGTCCGGGGCCGGCGCCGCTGCGCCGGACGCAAAGCGGCCATGCTTTCGTCACGGATGGTGGGCACTGGCTGGCCGATGCTCAATTGCGGCGCATCGCCGATCCGCCGGCCTTGGCGGCGCAGCTGTCGGCAATACCCGGCGTCGTGGAACACGGCTTGTTCATCGGCCTCGCGCAGACTGCTATCATCGGTGGTCCTGCCGGGGTGCGCATCGTCGAGCGGCCTTGATCTCTTCAGCCCAGCAAAGGGAGTGCGTTTATGATCGCCCGTCTGTCCACGCGCTATCTGTCCACGCGCCGTCTGTCCACGCGCGATGTGCCAAGCTGCCTTGTTTCCGCGCGCCATGTGTTGGCTGCGCTGGCCGTGCTGGCCTTGCTTGGGATGGCAAAGCCGGTAGAGGCGCAGACCCCGGGCACGCCGCCAACGGCGGCCGCCATTCTGTTGGCGAAGCAAATCATCGAAATCAAAGGCGTCAACAAGCTGTTTGATCCGCTCGTGCGCGGGGTCATCGAGAAGGTCAAAGATCAGTTCATGCAGACGAACTTCATGTGGGCCAACGATCTCAACGCGGTAGCTGCGCAGCTGGAAAAGGAATATGCGCCGCGGGAGAGCGAGCTGGTCGATGACAGCGCGCGCATTTACGCCAGCCACTTCAGCGAAGATGAGTTGAGGCAAATTCTCGCATTCTACCAATCGCCGCTCGGTCGAAAGATGGTGGCCGAGGAGCCGAAGGCTCTCGACGAAAGCGTGGCGAACGCGGGAAATTGGGGTGACAAACTGTCCGAGGAAATCATCGACAGGATGCGCGCCGAAATGAAGAAGCGAGGGCACGACATTTAACATGTCGGATTACGACGTCGATCTTTTTGTCATTGGCGGCGGCTCAGGCGGCGTGCGCGCCGCGCGCATTGCCTCTTCGCACGGCGCGCGCGTCATGCTTGCCGAGGAATATCGCCTCGGCGGCACCTGCGTCATCCGCGGCTGCGTGCCGAAAAAGCTTCTGGTCTACGCCTCGCGTTTCCGCGGCGAATTCGAGGATGCGGCCGGCTATGGCTGGACGCTTGATCCGCCGTCGTTCGATTGGCCGACGCTGATCGCCAACAAGGACAAAGAGATCGCGCGGCTGGAGGCGGCCTATACGTCGACGCTGCAGAAGGCGAAGGTGGAGATCGTCAAGAGCCGGGCGACGCTCGCGGACGCCCATACGGTGCAATTGGCAAACGGCGACCGTGTGCGCGCCGCTTATATATTGATCTCAACCGGCGGCGCTCCGAGCATGGGCGACCAGATTCCCGGCCTCGAGCACGCCATTTCCTCCAACGAAGCGTTTCAACTGCCGGAACTGCCGCGCCGGGTGCTGATTCAGGGCGGCGGCTACATTGCCGTCGAGTTTGCCGGAATTTTCGCCGGCCTAGGCTCTGCGGTCACGCTGGTCTATCGCGGCGAAAACATCCTGCGCGGCTTCGACGACGACGTGCGGCAGCATCTGCGCGTGGAGATGGAGAAGCACGGCATCAAGGTCATCACCGGCACCAAGGTGGCGGCGATCGAGCGCAGCAGCGGGCACTTTGCGGCGCATCTGGCCGGCGGCAATCAGATTCCTGCCGATTGCGTGATGTTCGCGGTTGGGCGTTCGCCGAACGTGGGCAAACTCGGCCTGCACGAGGCCGGCGTTGCCCTGGGAAAAAACGGCGGCATCGCGGTGGACGACTATTCGCGCACCAGCGCTGCGCATATTTACGCCGTCGGCGATGTGACCAACCGCGTCAATCTCACGCCCGTGGCCATTCGCGAAGGACATGCTTTCGCCGACACCGTCTTCGGCGGCAAATCGATCGTGGTCGATCACACCAACGTGCCGACTGCGGTTTTTTCCGAACCGGAGGTCGGCGCGGTCGGGCTCACCGAGACGCAGGCGCGGACGCACTGCATGCAAACCGACATCTACAAGGCCATGTTCAGGCCGTTGAAAGCGACGCTGTCGGGGCGCGATACGACGGTGCTGCTGAAGCTTGTGGTCGACGGGCATTCCGACCGCGTGGTCGGGTGCCATGTGGTCGGCGAGGGCGCTGCCGAGATGGTTCAGCTTGCCACGATCGCCATCAAGATGGGCGCCACCAAGGCTGACTTCGATGCCACCATGGCGCTGCATCCGACCATCGCCGAGGAGCTGGTCACCATGCGCAGCAAAAGCGCGAGTTACGCCCGCGCGGCGGCTGAGTAGGCGGCGGAATGGCCGGATTCGCGACCCTGTCGCGGCAGCAACGGCTCGTGTATATAACGTCCGTCATTCCGGCCGCGCCGCTGCGGCGGCGAGCGCCGGAATCTATAAGCACCGGTTGTGGTTATGGATTTCGGGCTTGCGGGCTTCGCCCCGCGCCCGCGAATGGCTGATTTTGGAGAGTGTCATGTCTACGCGGTCCAACTCGGCCAAATGGAGCCCGGAGTCTTGGCGCTCCAAGCCGAGACTGCAGATGCCGGATTATCCCGACGCCAAGGCCTTGGCCGACGTCGAGGGGCAGCTCGCAACCTTTCCGCCGCTGGTTTTCGCCGGCGAAGCGCGCAATCTGAAGAAGGCGCTGGCCGATGTGGCTGCCGGCAAGGCTTTCCTGCTCCAGGGCGGCGATTGCGCCGAGAGCTTTGCCGAGCATGGCGCCAACAATATCCGTGATTTTTTCCGGCTGTTCCTGCAGATGGCGGTGGTATTGACCTATGCGGCGGCGTCGCCTGTGGTGAAGGTCGGCCGCGTCGCCGGCCAGTTCGCCAAGCCGCGCACCTCGCCCACGGAAAAACGCGGCGGCGTCGAGCTGCCGGTCTATCGCGGCGATATCATCAACGGCACCGATTTCAGCGCCGAGGCGCGCACGCCCGATCCGCGCCGGCAGCTTGAAGCGTACCGGCAATCGGCGGCAACGCTCAATCTCTTGCGCGCGTTCGCCACCGGCGGCTATGCCAATCTGTCGAACGCGCATCAATGGATGCTGTCGTTCGTCAAGGACTCACCGCAATCCAAGCGCTACTCCGAACTTGCCAATCACATCACCGAGGCGCTCGGCTTCATGCGCGCCTGCGGTCTTAATCCGCAGTCGCATCCCGAGCTGCGCACCACGGAGTTCTTCACCAGCCATGAGGCGCTGCTGCTCGGCTACGAGCAGGCGTTCACCCGCGTCGATTCCACGACCGGCGACTGGTACTGCACCAGCGGCCACATGGTGTGGATCGGCGATCGCACCCGGCAGGCCGATCACGCGCATGTCGAATATTGCCGCGGCATCAAAAATCCGCTCGGTCTGAAAACCGGCCCGACGCAGAAAGTCGACGAGCTTCTCAAACTCATCGACATTCTCAATCCCGACAACGAACCGGGCCGGCTGACGCTGATCTGCCGGGTCGGCGCCGACAAGGCGGCCGATCTGCTACCGGCGTTCGTGCGCGCGGTGAAGCGCGAGGGCCGCAACGTAGTGTGGTCGTGCGATCCGATGCACGGCAACACCGTCAGCTCGGTGAGCGGATATAAGACGCGGCCGTTCGATCAGATCCTCAAAGAGGTACGCACGTTTTTTCAAGTTCATGCAGCCGAAGGCACGATTGCGGGCGGCGTGCATCTGGAAATGACCGGGCAGAACGTCACCGAATGCACCGGCGGCGCGCGTGCCATCAGCGAGGAAGATCTTACCGACCGTTACCACACGGTGTGCGACCCGCGGCTCAATGCCGAGCAGTCGCTCGATCTGGCGTTTCTGTTGGCCGATCTGTTGAAGTCGGAGCGGCTGGGCAAGGAAAAGCCGCTGCCGGCGGTCGCCGGGCTTTGAAAGCGGCGGCTTGGCTGAAGCCGCTCTTGAAGGTGGTGCCGGCGGCGATGTGCGCAGTCAGGGTCGTCGTCGTGGCGCTCGCGGTGCTGCTGCCGAACGCTGCGCTGACGCAACAGCGAATGGCGAGCCCCGATGCGGTGCCAGGCTTGCGGGTCGCTTTCGGCGACACGATGGGCAAGGTGCGCGCTGTTTATGCCGTGCGTGGCGCGCCGATCAACGATTGCCTCAAAAGCCAGCCTTGCCTGATGCTGTCGGCTCCGTCGGAAGGGTTGCGCTTCTTCTTCAAGGCCAGCGACAAACTGCTCTACGAGATCCGTGCCGACGCGCCGTTCTCCGGCCGGATCGTTGGCGTGCGGCTTGGAGATTCGATTGACGAAGTGACCGCGAAGCTCGGCGCGCCGCTGCGGCCGCCATGGGGTTATGCCGGCCACAAGGCCTATTTGTTTGACGCCGATCCACACCGGCTTCGCTGCGACGCCGACGCGGCCAACAAATGTGTCACGCTGTTTTATTGGTCTGGTCCATTCACCTCATAATCTGCTGTCTGGCGCGCTGATCTGACGGATGCGGCAGCCGCAGGGGCGTTTTACGAAGAACCGTTTACGAAGCGCTCACCAAATCGCCGTCCGTTTACGAAGCGCTCATGCTGATCCGCATTGTACGGAGCCGATAAACGAATGTGCAAATAATTTGAATCAAAATTTCCGCGTCAAAATAAAAGCCAACAGACGCGGGGATGTGTCGTGCCAGTGCGAAATTATTTACCGAGCGCGGTGGCGGTCGCCTTGATGCTGGCGACGCCGGCATTCGCCGCCGATATGTCGGCGCTGCCTTGGCTGCCGGCGGCTCCGGAAAACGCCGCTCCTGCCGGCGCATTCGGCGATCCCGACGATGCGCTCAGCATGCATTCGGCGCCCGCCACGAGCTGGCGCGGCTTCTATCTCGGCGGGCAGTTCAGCTACAGCGACGCAAACGGCGACTTCAGCAAGTCGACGCAAGCGCCGATCGCCTACAGTTTGCGTAATACAGTGCTGGAGAGCGAATTCATGCCTTCGAATTGGCCGGTGCTGGGCACCGCCAATCACGGCGCTGTGGGCTTCGGCGGCTTCGTCGGCTACAATTTCGAATACTTTACGCCGAACGCAAAGGTCGTGCTGGGCGTTGAGGCCAATTACGATCAGGCGTCGCTTTCGCTGGTCGCTCCGAACGCGCCGATTGCGCGCCTTTTGCCGGCTGACAGTCTGGGTACCATCAACAATGTCACCATTACGGGCGCGGGTACGGTCAGCAATCTTGATTTCGGAACACTCCGCGCACGCGCGGGCTGGGACCTCGGCAATTTCCTTCCTTACGCGTTTGCCGGTTTCGCGCTCGGCCGCGCCGATGTGAACATCTCTGAGACGACCTTTGTGGAGCAGAATCCGCCGAGCGTTCCTCTCGCGTTCACCGGCACTGCCGGAAGAGACGGCGAGTGGCTCTACGGTTTCACGGTCGGCGCCGGTCTCGACGTCGCGCTGACGCATAACGTGTTTCTGCGCGGCGAATACGAATACGTGCAGTTTCAGCCGGTGGCCGGAACGAATCTGTACGTCAACACCGTGCGCGCCGGCGCCGGTTTGCGCTTCTGAGCGGAAAATCGCTCCGGCGGCGACTGGCGTGACGCCCGTGGCGCGCCCATTGCCGGATCGGCTCTTCCGGCGCTAGACCTTGGCCATGAACGAGCGTCCTGCCGACCGTCTGGCTATCGCCGTGGCACAGCTCAATCCTGTGGTCGGCGATATTTCCGGCAATCTCGATCGTGCCCGCAAGGCGCGCGCGGCGGCTGCCGCCGACGGTGCCGACATCATCGCTTTTTCCGAATTGTTCATCGCCGGCTATCCGCCCGAGGATTTGGTGCTCAAGCCCGCTTTTCAGGCGGCCTGCCGCGCCGCGGTCGAAGCGCTCGCCCGCGACACTGACGATGGCGGACCGGCAGTGCTCATCGGCACGCCCTGGGTCGAAGACAACAAGCTCTACAATGCCTATGTGCTCCTTGCCGGCGGCCGCATTGCGGCGGTCCGCCGCAAGGTCAATCTGCCCAATTACGGCGTCTTCGACGAGAAACGCGTTTTCGCCAGCGGACCGGTCCCCGGCCCGGTGAGCTTCCGCGGCGTGCGCTTCGGCCTGCCGATCTGTGAGGATACCTGGACCGATTGGGGCGACTACGAGAACGTCGTCGAATGCTTGGCCGAGACCGGCGCCGAGATTCTGCTGGTGCCCAACGGTTCGCCGTACTGGCGCGACAAGACCGAAGTCCGCCTCAACGTCGTTGTCGCGCGCGTCACCGAGGCCGCGCTGCCGCTGATTTATATCAACCAGTTCGGCGGTCAGGACGAACTGGTGTTCGACGGCGCGTCGTTCGCGCTCAATGCCGACCGCTCGATCGCATTCCAGCTTCCGGCTTTCACCGAAACAGTCGTGACGACCCACTGGTCGCGTACCGCCGACGGCTGGCATTGCGCGCAGGGGCCGATTGTTGCGCCCGCGGCATCGGATAATGCCGATTACACCGCCTGCATGATCGGGCTGCGCGACTACGTCAACAAAAACGGCTTCAAAGGCGTCGTCATCGGCCTGTCCGGAGGTATCGATTCAGCGCTGTGCGCGGCGCTTGCCGCCGATGCGCTCGGCGCCGCGCGCGTGCGCTGCGTCATGCTGCCGTACCGCTACACCGCGCAGCAATCGCTCGACGATGCCGCGGCGATCGCGCGTGCGCTCGGCGTGCGCTACGACATCGTGCCGATCGAGAGCGCCGTACGCGGCCTTGAAGCGGCGCTGACCGGCATCTTCGAAGGCGCGCCGCGCGACGTCACCGAGGAAAATCTGCAGGCACGCGCCCGCGGCACTATCTTGATGGCCATCTCAAACAAGTTTGGCCTGATGGTGGTCACCACGGGCAACAAGTCGGAAATGTCGGTCGGCTACGCCACGCTCTATGGCGACATGAATGGCGGCTTCAACCCGATCAAAGACCTCTACAAAACCGAAGTCTATCGGCTGGCGCAACTGCGCAATCGCTGGAAGCCTGACGGCGCGCTCGGCCCTGACGGGCTGGTCATCGCCGAGAACGTGATCACCCGCGCGCCGAGCGCGGAATTGCGCGAGAACCAGACCGATCAGGACACGCTACCGCCCTACGATGTGCTCGATGCCATTCTCCGGCGGCTCGTGGAAGGCGAGGAGCCGATTTCGAGCATCGTCGCCGCCGGCTTCGATCGCGACACCGTCATGAAGGTCGAGCGCATGCTCTATCTCGCCGAATATAAGCGGCGGCAGGCGGCGCCCGGCGTCAAGGTGACACTGAAGAATTTCGGCCGCGACCGCCGTTATCCGATCGTCAATCGGTTCCGCGATCCCGGTACGCCGCCCGCGGAGCCTGATCGCGCGCTCGTCTCCGGTGCCGCCATGGCGAAAGCCAGCGCCGGCGGATTTTGATCGGGGATTATTGCGAAAGGAACGGCGGTCCGACGATGCGGACCTTGCGGTCTTTCGGATCGGTCACGACGTCGTTTCCGCCGTCGTCGCTTTGCGGGACAGCGGTGGCGTTGGCGCCCGGCTGTCCGCCCGCGCCTTGCGGCTTGGTTGCGCCTTTCGGCACCTGAGTCAGCGCCTTCTCGTTTTTGTCGGTGACGACAATGTCGCCGTTTTCCAGCGTGTTGGAATCGTCGGCATTGTGCAGCGCTTGCGCCCAGCTCTCTCCAGCCGGGCGGCATGAACAGCCGGCCACTATCTCTTTGCGATAGCGGAAAGCGTTGGGCAGCGCCGTATAGGGCGCGCCGTCGGCGGAAACCGCCTGCTCAATCTCCTCGCCTGGATTATGGTAGGTGTAGAGACTGGCCTGCGCCCCTGGGCAGAGCCGCTGGCACGCCTGCGCATCGGTGCTGAACCGGGCCGGGACGGTCGAGTAGGAAATCGGGAAATAAAAGCCGTCACAGGAGCGCACGCATACGGTGCGATAGGTGCCGGCCGGCGCTCCGTCGCCGCCGGGGCTGATGACAGTGCCGCCGCCCAGCAGCGCCTCAAAAAATCCCTGCGGGCCGGCGGCGCGGGCGGCTTGCGTGTACTGTGCTCCGCAATTGTTCTGCGCCAGCTGGCCGATCAGCGTGGCGCGTTGCGCGTCTTGC
This sequence comes from Xanthobacteraceae bacterium, assembly GCA_030044555.1. GTDB lineage: Bacteria > Pseudomonadota > Alphaproteobacteria > Rhizobiales > Xanthobacteraceae > BOG-931. The sequence continues at coordinate 9,337 of JASHVN010000012.1, forward strand.
TGGTCGCCACTTTTCATCTGCTCGAGATTGCTCATCGCCGTATCGAGATCGCCGCGCATCTTGTCGATCTTCGAATTGAGCGGTTGGCATTGCGGCGACAGCCCGGAGAACAGCGAGAAGAAACCCTGACCGGCGCAGCCGGCGCGGCGCGCCTGGGCGAGCGTGCGGTCGAGGTCGGCCTGCTGTTTAGCGACAGCTTGCTCGGCCTGCTGAATCTGCGCCTGCCGCGCCGCATCGGCATTGCCGCTGTTGACCGTCGCCAGCTGGGCTTCCAGACGCACGCAGACCGGTGAGGCGCCGGCGGGCTGATTCTGCGCGCTTTGCGGCGGATAGCCTTGCTGCGGGGGATATTGCTGCGGCTGTGAATACCGTTGCGGCGGCTGCGATTGATAATTTTGCGGCGGATAATTTTGCGGTGGGTAGGCCGGATAATTCGGCGGCGGCGGACTTTGGCTGGGATAGTTCGGATAGCCCTGCGGCGGGTAGTAGCTCTGCCCGGCCGCGGACACCGTCAGCGCGAGAGCACAACACGAAGCCCAGCCGAGGCCGCGCAAAAAATGGCTCATTTCAGTTCCGACAGCCGGTTTGGTAACGATTCTTGCGATGCCCGCCAATGGTGACCAAAGCATGACGGAGCTCGGCGGACGTAACGGCAGACGATGCAGGGCGAGATCCGTTCTCCGTCGTCTGCCCGCGGCCGTGCGCTACTCTGCATCGGGCTGGTTTTCCGGCCGCGCACGGTCGAAGGCCGGCAGCTTGCCGCAGGCGGCGTCGACGCCGACGATCTTGGGGAATTTGTCCAACGGCACCTTCAAGCGCCGCGCATTGGCGACCTGCGGTACCAGGCAGATGTCGGCAAGGGTAACGGCGTTGCCCCACGCATAGGGACCGGGTTCGATCAGCGCTTCCAGCGCCTCGAAACCTTCCAGAACCCAATGGTGGTACCAGGCGTCGAGCGCGCTCTGCTCCCGGCCGAGCTGATTTTTCAGATAACGCAACGAACTGGTGTTGTTGAGGGGATGAATATCGCAGGCGACGAGCTGCGCCAGCGCCCGCACCTTGGCGCGTGCGACCGGATCCCTCGGCAACAATGGCGGATCGGGATGCGTCTCATCGAAATATTCGATGATGGCGAGCGACTGGATCAACGTGTCGCCGTCATCGGTGATGAGCGCCGGCACTCGCATCTGCGGGTTGATGGCACGAAACTCCGGCCGCCTGTTGTGGCCGCCGTCCTTGATCAGATGAACGGCGGACGTTTCATAGGCAAGGCCCTTTAAATTCAGCGCGATGCGCACCCGATACGCCGCCGACGAGCGGAAATAGGAATAGAGTTTCATTTTTCCTCGCCTTCTACCTCGGCGACCAGTTGCGCCGAGCGCTCGGTCAGCTGCGCCACCGCGCGATTGAATGCATCGCGGTCGGCCGGAGTCAAAATCTCGGTGAGCTTGTCGGCGAACGCCAGCGCGTGGGGCGCCAGTTCCTCGTACATTGCACGTCCGCCCGCGGTCAGCGACAGGAACGATTCGCGCTTGTCGGCGCGGTTGCCCCGCCGCACCAGCAGCTTGCGCTTGGCCAACAGCGCCACCGCGCGCGACACCTTGGTCTTGTGCATGTGCGTGTGCGCGCCGATGGCCTTGCCGGTCATCACCCCGTACTGGCCGAGCGTCACCAGCACGCGCCATTCCGGCACGCCGATCCGGTAACGCCGCGCGTAGACCCGCGACAGCGCCTGCGAGACGAGGCTCGTCACCACATTGAGCTGATAGGGCAGGAAATGCTCGAGCTTAAGCGGCGCCGCGTCCGGCGAAACCGCGCAGTCCGCGGCCGCCCGTTCATCTCTTTGGCCGTCTCTGTTGCCTTGGCTTGCCCGTTGACTGGCCATCGCGCGCCTCACGGCAAGCCGCGTTGCGGCACAGCCGATGCGCGAACATGGCCGAACTGGCCGTCCCACGCAACGGCAAGCGCCGGCTTGGACGATATCGCCGGCGGTCTGATCGTTCTCTTCGTGATCGAGGCGGACGCTTCAGCATAGACCACATGCTGGCCGGCAGATGCCGAACGAGCGCGCGCGGGCCTCAGCACGTGCGCTATTCGCCGGACGCCGCCTTTTGATCTGCTGTCAGCTCAGCGCGAGCACTGGATGGCGACGAAGTGCTCGCAGCTGCCGCCCGTGCAGGCGCCGGAATCCTTGGTCGGGATGGCGCCCGTAATGTCGTCGCGGTCGACGTTGCGGAACGAATCCGCCCGCGTGAACTCGTGCGAGTGGCAGTAGGAATCAGCCACCGATTTGCCGCAGGCAGCGCCGGTGGCAAGGCAGTCGTCAACGCCGTAGCCATCGGGATGGGCGGCAAGAATAAAAAGCCGCTTCTCGGCATGAGCGGCAGTGCCGCACATCAACGCGGCAACAGCGATCGCCGTAATCACGGATCGCATGGAACCCCCTCAGCGGCGAAAACATCCGCGAACACGGGTTGCAATTGGCCTTAAGAATGCGCCGGCGGGGTGAAGGTTTCGTTAACCGGCGGGGCAGGGACGAGTGATTCGACTCTCGCAGATTCGTCAGAGGATGAGAACGGAATCGAGGCCAAAATCCGGCCATTTCCGCAAGCGTTTGGCCGTGACGCGCGATTGCCCGATTTTTCGGCGGCCGTTCGATCTTGACGGACCCGTGATCCTCGACCACATTGCGCGCCATGAACGGCCTTAACCTCACTTACGGCATTTGCCGGGAGATTATTGGCTAGCGACACGCTGGCTGCGGCCGTCTTTTCTCCCGATCGAGACCAAAGAGACGCGCGGCCAGAGTGGCCGCGGCGCATTCGGGTTCGATCCAGATGGAATTGAAACTCTACGATACGCTCACGCGCGAGAAGCGGGTTTTCACCCCGCTCGATCCGGCCAATGTGCGCATGTATGTGTGCGGGCCGACGGTCTACGACTTCGCCCATATCGGCAATGCGCGGCCGGTGATCGTCTTTGACGTGCTGTTCCGTCTCCTGCGTCATCTCTACGGCGCCGATCACGTCACCTATGTGCGCAACATCACCGACGTCGAGGACAAGATCAACGCCCGCGCGGCGGAGGAATACCCGGACCTGCCGCTCAATGAGGCGATCCGCAGGGTCACGGAGAAAACCGACAAGCAGTTTCACGAGGACGTTGCCGCGCTCGGCTGCCTGCCCCCCAGTGTCGAGCCGCGCGCCACCGAGCACATCGCCGAGATGCGCACGCTGATCGAAAGACTCGTCGCCTCCGGCAACGCCTACGTGGCCGAGGACAACGTGCTGTTCTCCGTGCCGTCGATGAAGGATGATTATGGCCAGCTGTCGAAAAGGCCGCTCGACGAGCTGATCGCCGGCGCCCGCGTCGAGGTCGCGCCCTACAAGAAGGATCCGCGCGATTTTGTGCTGTGGAAGCCGTCGAAGCCGGGCGAGCCGGCGTGGCCATCGCCCGTCGGCATCAAAGCGCCGGGTCGCCCCGGTTGGCACATCGAATGCTCGGCCATGGCGTGGAAACATCTGGGCGAAATGTTCGACATCCACGGCGGTGGCATCGATCTCGTCTTCCCCCACCATGAAGACGAAATCGCGCAGTCGCGTTGTGCCTTCCACACGCCGGTGATGGCGAATTACTGGATGCATAACGGCTTCTTGCAGATAGAGGGTGCCGAGAAGATGTCGAAGTCGCTCGGCAATGTCGTGACGATTCACGAGTTGCTGAAAGATTGGCCTGGCGAAGTGATCCGTCTAACGATGTTGCAAACGCATTATCGTCAACCGATCAACTGGAGCGTGGCCGGCCTGCGCGAGGCGCAAAAGACTCTTGATCATTGGTATGGACTGGTCGCTGACGTCGCGCCGGGATTGCTGTGTGCAGATGCGCTCGATGCGCTCGGCGATGATCTCAATACACCGAAGGCGCTTGCCGCGTTACATGAATTGCGGGCAGAGGCAGCGAAAGGCTCCAAGCCAGCGGCGGCATGCCTGAAGGCAAGCGGCCAGCTGTTTGGGC
>JASHVN010000498.1 GCA_030044555.1 Xanthobacteraceae bacterium
CGCGCCATGATGCTGGAGCCGCGGATCATCCTGCTCGACGAGCCGACCGAGGGCCTGATGCCGCGCATGGTCTCGCAAATCCGGCAGATTATCGATGTGCTGCACAACGAGGGCATCGCCATCCTGTTGGTCGAGCAGAACGTGCCGTTGACGCTGCAGGCGAGCCAGCGCGTTTACATCATGGAAAAGGGCAGCGTGCGCCACCATTGCGCCGCGTCCGAAATCGACGTGAACGATGCCGTGATCAAGCAGTATCTGGGAGTGTGAGCTGTGGGCACGATCGGCGAGTTTATTCACGCTATTCCCGTCGACCTGTTGATCATCCAGACGGTGAACGGAATCGTCACCGGCATGATCCTGGCGCTGGTCGCGTCCGGCCTGACGCTGATCTTCGGCATCATGGACGTGGTGAACTTTGCGCACGGCGAGCTGTTCATGCTCGGCGCCTATATGGGCGTGATCGCGTTCGCCACGACCGGCAATTTCTGGCTGGCGCTCCTGCTCGCCGCGCTCATTGTCGGCATCTTCGGCGCCGCCCTGCAGATCGTGACGCTGCGGCCGCTGATCGGGCGCGATCCGCTGAACACGATCCTCGTCACTTTCGGCGTTTCGCTGGTGCTTCAGAATTTCGCGCTCTGGCAGTTCGGCCCGGTGGCGCGCAAGATTTCCGCACCGATCAGCGCCGAGTTCACCCTGTTCTATCTGCAATATCCCTGGTACCGCATCGTCATCGCCGTGCTCTCGGGCGCCATCATCGGCGCCTTGTGGCTGTTCCTCAAATACAACAAGTTCGGCGTATGGGTCCGCGCCACCACGCAGGACCGGGTGATGGCGCAGGCGATGGGCATTCCGGTGCCGCTGGTCTACACCGGCGTGTTCGCGCTCGGCGCCGCCATGGCGGCGGCGAGCGGCGTCCTGTTCGCCCCGTTCGGCGGGGTGGATTCCAGCATGGGACTGCAATGGGTGCTGGAAGCGTTCATCGTCGTGGTGGTCGGCGGCATGGGCAATCTCGCCGGCTCGATCGTCGCCGCGATCTTCATCAGTCTGCTTGAGGCCTATGCGGCGGTCTGGCTCGACCCGTCGCAGGCGGTGATCGTCTCCTTCGTCGTGCTGATCCTCACGCTGTTGTTCCGTCCCACCGGTCTGTTTGCGGCACCCAAATGACCACCGCCCCGCTCGACAAAACCATGCCGCTCGGCAGAACGCGATTGAGCCACTCCGCCACGTTCTGGATCGGCTTTTCCGTGGTGATGGCGCTGTTGATCGTGGCGCCGCTGGTGCTGCCGCCGTTCTGGCGCGGCTTTCTCACCGAATGCCTGATCTGGGGGCTGTTGGCGATGTCGTCCGATTTGTTGATCGGCTACACCGGCATAGTCTCGTTCGGCCATTCGGCGTTTTTCGGGTTGGGCATGTATGGCGCGGCGGCGGCGCTGTTGATCGTGAGCCCGCCGAATCTATGGCTGGCGATCGTGTTCGGGCTCGGCGCCGCCGCCGGCGCGGCTTTGTGCGTCGCTTATTTCTCCACCCGGCTGCGCGACATCTACTTCGCCATCACGACGCTGATCTTCGCCCAGATCTTCTATGTCATCATCTTTACCTGGACGGCGGTCACCGGCGGCGAGAACGGCCTGATCTTCGACCGGCCGCATTTTTCCATTCCCCATCTGGTCAATGTCCCTTTCAATTCGACCACGATCCATTGGTTCGTGCTCGCCGTGGTCGCCGGGTCCTATTTGTTCCTGCGGCGCGTTACCCAATCGCCGTTCGGCATGGTGCTGCAATCGATCCGTGAAAACGAAGCGCGCACCCGCGCTATCGGCTATCCGGTCGAGCGCTACAAGATCGTCTCGGTGATGCTGTCGGGACTTTTCGCCGGCCTCGCCGGCGTGCTTTACGCGGTGCAGAAGGAATTTGCCGCGCCCGACTTCGTCTACTTTCTGACCTCGGGCGAAGCCGTGATCTACAACGTCATGGGCGGCATCGGCACGCTGGTCGGTCCGATCCTCGGCGCCGGCTTCTTCCAGCTCATGCGCCAGTTGCTGGCGCAATTCTTCGGCGATCAATTCCCCTATCTGATCCCGCTCGGCATTATCTTCATCGCCATGATCATTTTCTTGCCGCAGGGGATTCTCGGCTTCGCAAGGCGGTGGCTCAACCGCTAGGTTGCGCGCCGCCGAGCGAAGGCAGCACCATTGCTTAATGTTTGTAATTTGAACGCTGGGATCATCCAGGTCGCCGGCCCACGTATATTCGATCCTCCAGGCCTCCCTCCGGCTTATTACCTGGCATGTAATTGAACAAATTCGCTGCCGGACTATTTCACGATCATCCCACGCCCCACCGGGCATCCAATCGAGACGCTTGGCGAGAGCGCGAGGCATCGCAACGGCGAAATCCAGGAGAGAGTTATGCAAATCGTATTTACAAAAAGGGAACCGCCCCAGTGGCTTCTCGACATGTGGAAAGAGATTGACGACAAAACCTTCGGGAAGGGCTTCGACTGCTTCACGGAGGATGCCGTCTGCAACCTTGGCGTGGCGGATTGGAAGGGGCGCGAAGCGATCCGGGCCAATCTGAAGGCCTTCATCGACACCGGCTTCACGGCCCGGCATCACGTCACCGAATACTGGGACGGCGGCTCCCTGAAAGCGTTCCACGGCGTCGTGGATATGACGCCCAACGAAAAGTCGGGGCCGGCGGTGCATCCCACGATGACCCACTTCTTTTACATGGACGAGAAGGACAACACCAAGGTGCGTCGCTGGGTCGGTGCAGTGGGACCGGTTTCTTTCGGTTAACCCCCCTCGCACTGGTCCGCCATCAGTGCTGCAATGGTGCCTTGAATCAACGCATTTAATTCTGATTCAAGGCACCACTCTGCGCCGAAGAGCGCTGTTTTGGGTGCATATCGATGAAGGCAAACGAAAGATCGGTTGGCCATGAAAGCGACCGCCAGCGATAGCAAGCCAGCTTCCAATCCCGCCGGTGTTCTTCTCCGCCAGTGGCGGGATATTCGCGGCAAGACGCAACTGGATCTGTCGTTTGATGCCGGGGTTTCGCAGAAGCATATCAGCTTTGTCGAAAGCGGTCGCAGCGTTCCGAGCCGCCAAATGCTGCTCGATCTGGCCCAGGCCCTTGACGTGCCGCTGCGCGAAAGAAACGAGCTGCTGCTGGCTGCCGGCTACGCGCCGTTATATTCCGATCAAGCGCTCGATGCGCCCCTTCTGAATAGCATCAGCAAAGCCCTGCAACGCATGCTGCGTCAGCACGAGCCCTTTCCGGCAATCGTCATGGACCGGCACTGGAACATATTGATGGCCAATGAGGCAGCGCCGCAATTGTTCAACTGCTTCATCGATCTGGCCAAATGGCCAAAGCCTCGCAACTTGCTGCACCTCATGTTCGATCCGGCGGGCATGCGCCCCTTCGTGGCGAACTGGCCGCAGACCGCCCGCGGATTGCTGGGGCGCGTCTATCGCGAAGCGCTCGGGCGCATCATCGACGAAAGGACAAAGGCGCTGCTTGCGGAAGTGTCGCAATATCCCGGCGTGAAGCCGGAATGGCAAGCACCATCGTCAAGTGAACCGATGCCGATGATCCCGCTCACCTTCGTCAAAGACGGCGTGAGGTTGAATTACTTCTCAATGATCACGACGGTTGGGACCCCGCAGACGGTCACTGCAGAGGAGTTGCGCCTGGAAAGCATGTTCCCCGCCGACGATACGACCGAAGCCGCGCACAGCCGTTTCGTCCTGGCGAATTCCGGCCTCCGATCATCGCGCCACTGAACTCGCTCAAGAGCGATCAACCCGCTGAGCCCTTGCCCAGGAACGCGCTGAGCGCGGCGACGTCTTCTTTGTCGCCATCGAAATCCTCGGCGATGTGCTCATAGAAGTGCGCGGCGCCTTCATAAAGTTCGCGCGCGCTCGGGTCTTCGCCGACAAAGCCGGCGATCTCATGCATCTCGGCGATCCAGCGATAGGCCTTGGGCGGCATCAGCGCCAGCCCACGCCTGAACCAAGCGAGCATTTCCTTCTGGCTCGAACTCAGTTCGGCGTACAAATGATCCGCGGTGCCGGCGCGCGACGCCGCCAGCATCATCGCGGCGCCGATCGCCTGCGTGCCCTTGGTGATGCCCGCATAAGACATTTTCAGCGCCGAGGCCGTGCTCAGCGCGCCGTCCAGCACGCGAATGTCGAGGCCGTATTGGCGCAAGCTGGCAAAGCGCGGCGCCGCCGGGCCCGACGCGTAGAAACGCGGGCCGGCATCGCCCGGCTTCGGCGGCGAGCCGATGATGCCGGCATCGACGAAAGGGCAATCGGTCGGCGCGATGACCGCAGCCACGCGCTCGACGGTGGCCGGATTGATCGCGTTGCAGTCGACGTAAACCGGCTTCGCATTCGAGGCCTTGAGCGCCGGCATGAAGCGCGCGGCAAGCGCCACCGCATCGCCCGGCGGCAGAATGGAAAGAATGAAATCGCTGGCCGCGATCTCCTCATCGGTCGCCGGCGCCATGCCCGCCGCCCTGGCGCGCGCGATCGTCTCCTGGCTGCGGCCAGTCAGTGACGTGAGGACTTTGAGCCCGTTATCGGCGAGCCTTTTGCCAACGCCAGCGCCCATCATGCCGGGCGCGATCACTGTGACGACGGGATTCATGGTGTCCTCTTACATTCATGCGACGCGCAGAATAGCAGTTTGCGCGCGGCGGATGCCAGACGCCGCGGCGCCGGATTCGCTTTCGAATTATCTGGTCGGAGTGAGCCGTCGATCGCAATGGCTGCAGGAACTTCCGAGACAAGGACGATGTCAAGGGCAAAGCCGCTACGCGGCGCGCGAAGCGCGCCCTTGACATCGTCCGTGCCTCGGAAAAACGCTTGCCATTGCGATCGACGGCAACTTGGCGTTCGGGCAAAAAGATACGTGGTTAGGTCCGCGCTTAAATCGCCGGCTCAAATGCGAAGCTTGCGCCTTTGCGCACCACGTAGCCGAAGCCCGGCGCCTTGACGTGGGCGCCGGCTATGGCCAGGTGCTCGCTCGCCGCCATGTCGAGAATGCGCCGGCGTGATTTGATGGCGAGGTCTTTGTCGAGATCGTAGGTCAGCGCCGTATCCGGATGTGAAATCTGGATCGCCGACAGGTGCACGACGTCGCCCAGCGCCATGAAGCCCGTGCCATTGCCGGCCGCGAGCAGCCAGCAGGTGTGCCCCGGCGTGTGGCCGGGCGCCAGCACCGGGGTGAAGCCGGAAAAGTCCTCGCCGTCGCGCACCCGGCGAATGCGATCGAGATAAGGTTTCAGGTTGATGGCCGTGCGCGCGCGGTTCTTCTTGACCCGATCTTCGTCGTTTTCGACGTCGGGCCGCATCCAGAAATCCGCTTCGGTCGCGTGCACGACGATCTCCGCATTCGGATAATGCGGCTCCCCGGCATCGTCGACCAGACCGTTGGCGTGGTCCGGATGCAGATGCGTTATCACGATATGCGTCACCGCGGCGGGTTCGACGCCGGCCGCACGCAGGTTGTTCGGCAATTTGCCGAGCGTCGGCTGCATGGTGTTGCCGGCGCCGGCATCGATGAGGATAGTCTTGCCATCGCGGCGGATCAGAAAATTATTCACCGGAATATAGAACGAGCCGTTTTGCGTCCCGCCGACAAGGCTGTCGGCCCGCGCGCGATCCATGCCGATGACGAGATCGACCGAGGTTTTGAGAATGCCGTCGCTCAATCCCTCGACCGCCACATTGCCGACACGCATATTCGGAAGCGGCATTTCAAAATCCTTCCCTGGTCAGCGCGATCATGCAGCCGGCGGAAACGATCACCGCGGCAGCCAGAACCGCGAACGGAACGATGAATCCGCCGCCGCTCAGCGCCAGCAAATATCCGATCATCACCGGCGAGAAGGCGCCCACCATCTGGGTGACGAAGCCGCGAACGCCCTGCGAGGGTCCCATTTCCTTGGTGCCGACCACGCTGTGCATCAGCATTTCGGCGCAGGAGATGCCCACCTGCTGCGTGCACAGCGCGCAGATCATCAAAACGACGCTCCAGGTCGCGCTCGGCGCGAAGGCGGCGGCCATGAGGAACACGGCCGCCAGGGCCCAGCCTAATCCGGCGAACGGAGCGCGGCGGAACACGCGGTCCGACACGCGTCCGATGACGATGATGGTGACGACGGCGAAGCCGTAGATCACGAAGGTCAGATAGCCGGAGGTGCTGAAGGTGAAATGCCGCGCGCTGCGCAGATACGTCGGCAGCCATCCGGACCAGCCCCAGAAGAAGATCGCATTGCACGAGATCGCGATCGTGATCAGCCAGAAACGGTGGCTGCGCCAGTACGTGCCGGCGGTCTTCAA
>JASHVN010000499.1 GCA_030044555.1 Xanthobacteraceae bacterium
ACCGGATTGTCGCGCAGCATGGCGGTCTGGCCGGTCGGCGTCTTTTTCTGCGCCAGGTCGCAGAGCGCATCGAGCATGGCGCGCGCAATGCCGAGCGCGACGGCCGGGAAGCTGGCGCCGAACAATTGGTAGATCGTAAAGGCGTAGAGCGGACCATGCTCGCGGCGCAAAGCCGAATTCAGCGCATGGTAATCGACCGAATAATCCTCCGGCACAAAGACATCGGTCAACGTATAGGTGTTGCTGCCGGTGCCGCGCAGCCCCATCACATGCCACACGTCCTGCCATGTGGCACGTTCGCGCGGCACGAAAAACGTCCGCTGCACCGGCTTGCCGCCGGCGTCACGGCGAAGCTCTCCATCAGACTCGTGGAGCAAACAATGGGCGGCAAGCCAGGTCGCATGCTTGCTGCCGCTGGCGAACGGCCAGACGCCGCTGACGCGATAACCGCCCTTGTCGGCCACAGCCTTGGCGTTGTTGGTCGGGCCCCAAGCCAGCACGCCGCGCGGATTGTTTTTGAAGATTTCCTCGGCGACTTCCAGCTTCATGTTTTTGGAAACCGTCGAGCAGACCGACGTCTGGCCGATACACCAGGCCGTTGAGGCGTCCGCCTTGGCGATTTCCTCGATCGCTTGCACGTATTCGAGGGGCGAGACTTCATCTCCCCCATAGGCGCGCGGCACCAGCATGCGCCAGAGGCGGGCTTCGTGGAGCGCTTCAACGAGGTCGGCCGGCAGCGCCCGCTCGGCCTCGATGCGCGGCGCCGCCGCCGCAATCACCGGCGCCAACGCCCGCGCATTGGCGACGCAATCGACTTTGGCTCGCTCGTCCATACTAGTGGTCCAATTTTAACATTCGCATCCCGTTTCGGCACCCTATCATGCGAATGTTAGAAGCAAAGGACCACTAGCAAATATAACTGCTAGTGGAGCTTTGGATTTGACATTCGCTTCTGGAGTTCACCGCTAGGCGGGTAGCGAATGACAAATCCGCTCCACCAGCGCGCTCCCGACGAATTTCTTTCCCTTAGACGATATTCTTACCCGCCGTCACAAAGGCGGTCCATCGGCCTGTCCCGGTAAAATGTCGGCCCAGCCGAGAGCAATAGGCAGTGGGGCCGAGCAGCGCCCAGGCGATATTCCGCCACAATCCGGCACCACGTCACATAGAGCTTGTGAAGCTTGGGTCCGCCGCCGGGCGATTTATCAAACGGTTCGGCAACCATGGGAGAATTCAATGCTCAGACGCAATTTTCTCACCGGTGCTTTCAAGGTCGCCTGTGCCACAGCGCCCATCAGCGCTGTTGCGGTCGAGAGTCTCAACGTCGAAGAAGCAGAGGCGGACGACGCGCAATTGCCCAGGGTCGTCTATCATCTGTCAGACCTCGACAAGGTGGATTTCGTTCTCGGCAATATCCACAACCATTACGCTGGCATGGGCGGACCCAGTCACGTCAAAATCGCGCTGGTGGTGCATGGGCCGGCTTTAAAAGCCTTCCAGACCGCCGCGGCGACGCCGGACGTGGCCAAACGTGCGGGCGAACTGCGAGGCGACGGTCTTGAGCTTAACGCCTGCATCAACACCATGCGGGCGCAGAACGTCACTCTGAAAGATCTGCTCCCGGGATTTATCGTCGCCGAAAAGGGCGGCGTGGTGCGGCTCGCCGAATTGCAGTCGCAGGGCTACGCGTATTTGCGGCCGTAAAGCGCGATGATTTGAGAATGAATCATCATCGCGCTTTGGCGCGTTGTTTGCGCATGATCTTTCGGAAAACTGCTCCACACTTTTCGGATCATGCGCTAGCGTCGCGATGACCGGAACGACCGGAACATAGCCTATTCTTCGCCGAGCATCTCCTGGCGCCGCCGCTCCAGCGCCGCCGAATAGCGGCGCAGCACGTAAGCTTCGGTGAGGAGCCCGATCACGCGGCGGTCGAGATAGGAATCGACCACCGCCAGCGCTTCCGCCTCGGCGCGGTCGAAGGCAAGAACGGCTTCCTTGACCGCCATGCCGGGCAGCAACATTTCGTCGTTGTAATGCAGAAAATCCTTGATCGGCTGATCGGGCGTAACCTCCGCCGCATGGGTATCGGCCACGTGAATGAGCCCGACATAGCGATCGGCCTCGTCAACCGTCACCACGTAGGCGTTGGAGCCGAGCGGAAATGCTTCGCGGAACGATGCGACATTGGTGGAGGCGTGCACCATCTGCACGTCCTGCCGCATCATTTTGCCCACGGTCAGTTCGCGCATCCAGCCGATATCGGCGGCGCTGCGGATGGTCTCGCCGCGCAGATGGAAGCGCCATGTCGCGAACGAATAGCCAAACACTTCGCGCGTCACCTGCGCCGAAATGATGACGGCGATGAGCACCAGGGTTGTGAGCCAGAGATCGCCGGTCGTCTCCAGGGCGATGAAGATCATGGTCAGCGGCCCGCCGATCACCGAGGCGGCGAGCGCGCTCATCCCGATGACCGCGTAGGCATTAGGATCGAAATAGGAGGTCGGAAACAGCGTGGTCAGCGCCACCGCGAGCAGGTGCCCGCCCAAGGAGCCGATCAGCAGCGAAGAAAAGAACAAGCCGCCGCGGAAGCCTGAGCCCAGTGAGGCGATGGATGCCAGGATCTTGAGCACAAAAACCAGCGCCACGGTGCGGATCGAAAGGTCGAGGACGCCAATGATGCGCAGCGCTCCATGACCGGACGACATCACTTGCGGGGAGACGATCGCCAGCAGCCCCACGACTGCCCCGCCGATCATCGTGCGCACGATCGGCCGCAGCCGCAGACGCGCGAACATCGTTTCGCTTATGGCGACTCCGCGCATGAGGACGATGCCGAGGACCGCCATCAGCAGGCCAAGCATGCCGGCGATGGCGAAGTCGCGGCTCGCAATGACCATTTTCTCCGGGCCGACGACGCCGATTTCGGCGGGCGAGAACGCGTGCGCAACGAGAAAGCCGATCAGCGCCGAGATACCGACGGGCGCCAGCCCGCTCGGCGAATAGCTGCCGATGATCAGCTCGAAGCCGTAAAAGGCGCCGGCAAGCGGCGCGCCAAAGGCGCCGGCAATGCCGGCGGCGGCACCGCAACCGACGAGGACGCGCAGGTCTCCACGCCGCAAGCGGAAAGCCATGCCGATGCGCGAAGCAAGGCCGCTGGCAAGCTGCGTGTAGCCGGCCTCAAGGCCGACGGAGGCACCGACCCCGCTCGACCATACGGTCTGCAATGCGACAACAACGCTGCCGAGAAACGACATGCGGCCGCCATGCAGCGCATTGGCTTCGATGGGATCGATTTCCCGTTCCGGCCGCCAGCGTTTGATCAGCTCGGTGGTGGCGCCAAAAAGCAGGCCGCCCGCCAACGGGACCGAGAGCGCCAGAACCGGATTGAGCTTGAGTTGCGCCGACAGCCTTTCGGCCGTCTCCCAATGGAAGAAGCTGTGAGCGTTCGTCGACAGATTGAAAAAGACCTGATGCAGCAGATCGACGGCGGTCCCCATGACGGCGACGACAAGGCCGCCGAGAACGCCGACCAAGGCCGCCAGCG
>JASHVN010000064.1 GCA_030044555.1 Xanthobacteraceae bacterium
GTGCTGCTGCCGGTGCGCACCGTCGGCGTGATGGGCGACTACCGCACCTACGACTACGTCGTGGCGCTGCGCGCGGTCACTTCGATCGACGGCATGACGGCGGATTTTTATCCGTTCGACGGCACCTTCCTCGGCACCGTGGCCACCCGCATCATCAACGAGGTCAAGGGCGTCAACCGCGTCGTCTATGACGCGACGAGCAAGCCGCCGGGTACGATCGAGTGGGAGTGATCCTACGTCCGACGCAGGCTATCGCAGACTATCGCTCCAACCAAATACCACGCTGAAATTATTTGAATAAACGTTCGGCATGGATCGTCGACTATCGCGCCTAAGCGGATCGAGTTGACGGTAGGGGCGACGGTACGCGCCAGCGGCCATCGGATGCAACTCCCGCAGCACACCAGTTGCCGAGATCATCCAGCGAGCGTCGCTGCATTGCGGTTCGCGGCGGACTGAACCCGCCGCGTGATCGTGGGGCCCCGAGGGAATTGCCGGTGACGACTTCGCCTATTTGCGACGCGTTGGCCTGAGGGCTGATGCCCGCGATTTGAGCGTGGTCGACCTTGCTGTGAGGTAGGCGCGCATCCCCGCCACGAGCGCATCGAAGGTTCGCCGGCAGGCGGGATTGGTCTTCAGGTCCTCGTGCATCGCCACCCAGCAGGGCAGAGGAAGAGAGAGCTGCGGCAGTAGCCGCACCCAGCCCTCGCGACGGGCGATCCCCGTCTGGCAAAAGCCGATGCCGAGGCCCGCGCGAATGGCACCCAGAGTCGTCAGATCGCTATCGCTCCTGAGCGTAAACGCCTCACGCGGCGGCAGGTCATAAGCCTCGACGGCGGCGCGCACGAGCGGCGTCATGCGGTCGAAGCCAATCAGGACGTGTCGGTCTATGTCCTCCATCCGCTCCAGCCGTCCGCGGCGGGCGATGTAGCCTTCGGTGGCGTAGACCCCGACCTCCGCCTCGCCGGCCTTGACCGCGATCAGATTCTGCTGCTGCGGCAGTGCCATGCGAATGGCCACGTCGGCCGCGCGGGACATCAGGTCAAGGTTGCGATTGGAGGCCTCGACTTCGAAGGACAGGCCCGGCTCGCGCTCGACGAGGTCGGTCAGGATGTAGGGAAGGACTTCGGCCGCTATCACTTCGCTGGCGGTGATGCGCACCGCGCCCTTGACCTTGTCTGACTCGCACGAGGCGGCGCGGGCCAGGGCCTCAGCGTTAGCCTTCAACGCCTCGGCATAGGGCCTCAAAGCCAGCGCCGCATCGGTGGGCGAGAGGCCGCGCTGCGAACGCACGAACAGGGACCGCTTCAGCGCTTGCTCCACGGCCTCGATGTGTCGGCCGATCGTCGGCTGGGTCAGGCCGAGCGCGCGCGCCGCGCCAGACAGCGAACCCTCTTCGAGCACCGCCAGGAACGAACGGTAGCTATCCCAGTCCGGCGACCTGTCCATACGTATTTGTATATCGAGTCAACGAAGTCTGACAATTCTGTTTAGTCGATAGTCCTGGCATCGTGGTCCCGTCAAGCAATGGAGATCGAGCGATGACAATGACAAACAATAATAATGTCCTTGTGCTCGGCGCGACCGGTGGGATCGGCGGGGAGCTGACCAAAGTCCTGTTGCAGAAGGGCTGGATGGTCCGGGCACTGACCCGCGATCCGGCCAAGGCCGCCAGCGGGCGCGACTGCGCCATCCAGTGGATCCAAGGCGACGCTATGGATGCCGAGGCTGTACTGAAGGCGGCCGAAGGTGTGGGTGTGATTGTCCACGCGGTCAACCCGCCGGGCTATCGTGATTGGGACAAGCTGGTGCTGCCGATGATGGACAACACCATCGCGGCGGCCAAAGCGGTCGGCGCCCGCGTGGTCCTACCGGGCACGGTCTACAACTACGGGCCCGACGCCTTCCCTGTGCTGACCGAGGACAAGCCGCAGCGGCCGCTGACCCGCAAGGGCAAGATCCGCGCTGAGATGGAGCGGCGGCTGAAGGACTCCGGAGTCCCCGCCTTGGTGGTGCGAGCCGGCGATTTCTTCGGCGGCCGGGACGGGGGCAACAACTGGTTCTCGCGAGGCTGGGTCAGGCCGGGTAAACGACTGAAGGCGATCGTCAACCCGGGCAAGCCTGGCGTCGGCCATGCCTGGGCCTATCTGCCGGACTTGGCCGAAGCCACCGCCGAATTGATCGAGAAAACCCCAGCTGACGGATTTGAAAGCTACCACTTCGCTGGCCATTTCGACGGGGACGGGACGCAGATGGCGGCCGCCATCCGCAGCGCGGTTGGCCGTACGCTCAGAGTAAAGAGCCTCTCCTGGCTGCTGGTGACGCTCCTCTCGCCGGTGGTGGTGCTGTTCCGCGAGATGCTGGAAATGCGGTATCTTTGGGAACAAACGCTGCGCCTGGAGAACGCCAAGATCATTCAAACCCTCGGCCGCGAGCCGCACACGCCCCTAGGTGAGGCAGTCAAAAAGACACTCAGCGATCTGGGATGCGCTTAGAGGGCTAGCCGCGAACAATAGCTTGCCGGGACAAGCGCGTTCGCTGTCGGTGCTTGCGGTTGATGGAAGCGCGACCGCTAAGGAGCCTGATCGACTTTTCGCGCGACGGCGCTGATGTTGTGATCCGTCACGGCGCCGCGCGGGGACGTGTATACGTGGCCGTCACTGACACGAATGATCCAGATATCGGAGGTGCCTCATGAGCGACGCCCCACCCACGACGGGCACTGCCTCTCGGACGGAATTAATGCGCAGAGCGATACCGGGAGCAGAGAACCTCGAAGCAGTCATGTATCTGCTGTCACTTCCCCCCGGAGCTGCCGCGCCTGCACATAGGCATCCGGGTATCGGCGTTGGTTACGTTCTGGAGGGCGTTTACGAATCTCAATACGAGGGCGAGGAGTTGAAGCGATTCACGGCGGGGGAATCGATCTACGATCTTGCCTACACGCCGCATCTTATTGCCCGCAACGGCTGCACCAGCAAGCCGCTGCGCTTCATTATGACGTTCATTGTTGCCACAGGACAGCCGACTATCCTTTCGCTCGATGAACGCGCTGCATCATCTTAATTCCCGAGGTTCGTGCTTCTCAGCAATGTGCATGCAGCGCTGATGCGCAGCGCCGCCATTGTGCAAAATCTAAAGACACTGGCGCTCTGGTGCTGAACCGGCCAACAGCACTTAGGTTCAAGCCGGTGCTCTAACGGTCGGCCTCGCACGTACACATCACTCAAAGCGAGCCAAACGCCCTTTCAAGAAGGGCTTTTTCGACAGCATCGACCTGGAGCGGACCTTGGTAAATTGTCAGATTTCTCACGTTGGCATTTCAGTGCCCGTCACGGGTCTTCTCGCTTTAGAAGAGGTTGGCGTTGGGCCTTATCTGCCCTCAACGATGAACACACGGTAGTCGGCGGCAAGAAAACGATGTTTGACGGCCTCTTGGTAATCCGGACTGTGGTAGTAGGTCCTCGCTGCCTCGATGGTTGGAAACTCCAAGATAACCGCCCCTTCTATGGCAGGTCCTTCAAGCACTTCGTGCTTTCCGTAAAGCGCCAATGGTTTCAAGGGATGGCTGGCGTTCACCGGCCGTGATTTTTCCCGATACCGCTCGTATTCTTCGCTGTTTCGCATCCTTTCGCGCGTGAAAACAACATAAGCGACCATTGAAGGCTTCCTTTCGGTTTGGCTGGACCGTCCTGATTGACAGCCTATTCTTGTGACGCGGCCGGACTGGACGCGATTTCAGATGGCCGAGAAGCCGCCGTCGACAGACAACTCCACCCCATTCACGAAGCTCGAATCGTCTGAAGCAAGAAACAGCGCGACCGTCGCAATTTCCTCAGGACGACCCATCTTTCCTCGCGGGATCAGGGATTCGAACTGCTGCTTCGCCTCCTCGTCGAGAACTTGGTCCTGCATCGGTGTGGCGATCGGCCCCGGGCTCAGCACGTTCACCCGGATATTCCTGCCCTTCAGTTCGTTGAGCCAAGTGCGTGCGAATGAGCGCAACGCCGCCTTGCTCGCCGAATACACGCCGAAACCAGGAAAACCTTTCACCGAAGCAACTGACCCGGTCATGAAGATCGATCCGCCATCGTTCAACAGCGGCAACGCCTTCTGAACCGCAAACAGCGTTCCGCGCGCATTCAGGCCGAAGGCCGCATCGAAGTGCTGCTCGGTAATCTCGCCCAGTTTGACGGCTTCGCCCCTGCCGGCGCTCGCAAATAGGACGTCGATCTTGCCCTTTTCCCGTTTGACTGTGTCGAACAGACGGTCGAGGTCGTCGAGATTGGCCGCGTCGCCGCGCACGCTGGTCACGTTCCGGCCAATCAGCTTGACGGCCTCGTCGAGCGCCTCCTGCCTCCGGCCCATGATGAAAACATAGGCGCCTTCTTCAACGAACCGCTTGGCGCTCGCCAGCGCCATGCCGCTCGACCCACCTGTGATGACTGCAACCTTACCCTCAAGCTTTCCCATGACTTCTCCTTTCAGGCTCCGTCTTTGGTCGTTCGGGGAAGCCCCCGGAGAACCTCAACATGGGTCTGTCGGTGTCAGGCGTTGAGTGCGGAGGCGCGCACATCGGTGGTGCGAAATCGATCCGGCTGGACGACTGACGCCAGCCGCGATCAGGTTGTTAGATAGCCCTTACGGCAATCTCCGAAACGCAGGGACGAGCAATCACAGCCTGGTTGTCGCCGTGCTAGCTTTTCTGCAGCGCCTTGCGGACAAATTGCATATCGACGACGTCGGCATAGGGGACCTGTTTGGTAAAGGCTCCCGTTTTGTTAACGACGTCCATGTCGAGCTTGTAGCCTTGCTCGGAAACCATGCCGTCGGTGCTCCAGAGGTGGTCGGCGTAGGCGCGGTCGAGCGTGGCCTTCACGCCGTTTGCCGGCAGCGTGGGAAATTCCTTGCGCGTCATCGCCTCAACCGCGCCGCGGTCCTTCGCCGTGAGCCGCAGCGCCTCTATCACCGCGTCGACGAATGCCTGCACGACCTGCGGCTCCTTGGTGATGGTGGATTGGCGAACGCTGACCACCGAGTACGCGTAGTCGCCCAGGGACGGGAACCCGTAAAATGGCTCGTCCCAAAGCCCCTGTTCGATACCGGCCGTAATGAACGGCTCCTGGGTGACCCCCAGGTCGATGGCACCATTCTTCATCATCGCGACAATCGCGGCGTTGTCCGCCTGGTTGATCGCCACGATGTCCTTCTGCGGATCGAGACCGACCTTGATCGTCAGCCATCGGCCGAGCAGGTCCGGCGTGCCGCCGTACCGACTGAGCGCGAATCTCTTGCCCTTGAGAAAGGCGGCGATGTCGGCATCCGAGGTGGACTTCGGCCCGGTGCCCTTGCGGGCGACGAGATACACGTTCGCGCGATTGACCAGATTGCAGATGGTGCGCAGCGGGTCGGCCTTGCCGACGTTGGCCATCGCGTCAGATTCCGGGCCGCCGATGTTGCCCCACACCTGACCGCTGACCAGTGCGGTCACGTGGGCGCCGTTGGTGGCAACCACCACCGAAACATCGAGGCCCCGGCTCTTGAAGAAGCCTTGATCGATCGCAAGGTAGACCGGCGCATAGCCCAAATTGTGAACCGGCTCGGCGAGGACCAGAGCCTTTGCGCTTTGCGCGAAGACGTTACGTGAAGAAATAGCTGAGCCTGTTGCCAAGGCGCCGGCCATCGCGGCCCGGCGTGTCAGCCCGGGAGAGGTTTTGACATCCAATCGCATGATGATGAGCACCTTCTTTTCAGAGACTGCGGGAGTGCCCGGACTGCCCCGCGCAGCCGACGGTATTGTATCGGCCTGCGGCTGTGCGGTCCAATGTCCCGTCGTCATTTTTGGTTGGACGAACTGAAATCCAGCGGGTAACGTTTCGAAGTCAAACGCTCGCATCTGTGCTGTGAAGGCCCGCTCGACAGCCATCGGTTGAAGAAAACGATCGCTTCGAGACCGCCGTAAGCATGCTCAGGTCGCCGGAATGCGGCGTGTACGGCGATAAACTGGGCCAGCGGGGGCGACCACGGCTGACAAGCTCGACGTTCGGACTGTTTCAAAGTCATTCAAGCGCGACGGCCGCACCGTGCGCGCGCTCGACGCCGTGTCGCTCACGATCCCCGAGGGCCGGCTGGTCAGCCTGATCGGGCCGAGCGGCTGCGGCAAGTCGACGCTCTTCAACATCATCGCCGGCCTGTTGCGCCCGACCACTGGCGATGTGATTGCCGGCGGCAATAGCGTCGTCGGACGCCCCGGTTACGTGGCCTACATGCTGCAGAAAGGGCTACTGCTGCCCTGGCGCACGATCATCGACAACATCATCCTCGGAGCGGAAGTCCGCGGGGTACCGAAAAAGGAATCGATTGCCCGCGCACAGCCATTGATCGAACGCTATGGCCTCGCAGGCTTCGAACAGCACTATCCACACGAGCTGTCGGGCGGTATGCGGCAGAGAGCCAGCCTGCTGCGAACGATGCTCTGCGATCGCGATGTCGTGCTGCTTGACGAGCCTTTCGGCGCGCTCGACGCCCAGACGCGCCTGCTCATGCAAAGCTGGCTGCTGCAAGTCTGGAGCGATCTCGGCAAGACCATCCTGTTCGTTACCCACGACATCGACGAAGCGATCTACCTATCGGACGAGATCTACGTCTTCACCGCTCGCCCCGGCCGGATCAAAGCGCATATCAACGTCGCCCTGCCGCGGCCGCGCGGCCAGGATGCCGTTACGAGTACGGCGTTCGTGGAGCTGAAACGGCAGCTTCTCGGCTTGCTTAACGACGAGGCCCGCATCGCCGAACGGCAGGAGTCATTGCAATGAGTGATCCCGACGCAATGAGCGATCCCAATCTCATCGCTGCCGACGATGACGATGCCGCCGAGCGGCGCATTCGCCGATGCGCCGCCATTTGGCGCTGGGCTCTCGCTGTGGGCATCATCCTTGGCTGGGAAATCCTCACGCGCGTGAAGATCATCGACCCGTACTATTTCTCCAGTCCGTCGACGATCGTGAAGACTGCCTATGTGGCGGCAACGCAGGGAACGCTGTTTGTCGATATCGGCTATACGTCGGCATCGACAATCGTCGGTTTCATTATCGGCGTAGTGGGCGGCGCGCTGATCGGCCTCTCCACCTGGTGGTCGAGTGTCTACGGCCGCGTCAGTGAGCCGTACCTCGTGACATTCAACGCCATACCGAAGCTCGCGCTCGCACCCATCCTGATCATCCTGTTCGGAATCGGTTTCGAGTCGAAGGTCGCGCTTGCGGTCGCGCTGACAATCGTGCCGGCGGCAATGGCCGCCTATGGCGGCGTCCGAAGCGTCGACAAGGATCTGGAGACGCTGCTTTTCTCGTTGGGAGCGAGCCGCTTCCAGGTCTTTGCCAAAGTTGTCGTACCGTGGGCGATGCCTTGGATCGTCAGCAGCCTGCGGGTCAATATCGGCCTGGCGCTGGCTGGCGCGATCGTCGGCGAATTTATTGCATCGCAAGCCGGTGTCGGCCGCATGATCCTCTATGCGGGGCAGGTCATGGACATCAACCTGGTCTGGGTCGGCGTCGTCGTTTTATCTATTCTGGCGCTCGTCATGTACGCCGCCGTGATGACGGCCGAACGCTACTTGCTCAAAGGAATGCTCCACGGATCTCAACTCGGCACCTAGCGGTCCGATTCTAACATTCGCATCCCGGTTGGGCAGGCTCTTATGCGAATGTTAGAATCAAAGGAAATCCGCTCCACTGGTGACCAGTCCGCCAGCATTGCAGAAGAAGGGCAGCTAAGATGAGAAAGACTCTCGACCAACTCGTCGATCTGCGTACCACGGCGATCATCGTCATCGATATGCAGAACGACTTCTGCGACCCCAATGGAGCTGGTGCCAGATACGGCGCTGACGTGTCGACGATCCAGGATATGATTCCACGCATGCAGCGCTTCTTCGCCGGCGCTCGGGCCGTCGGCGCGCAACTGATCTTCGTTCAGTGTATTCACGAGCCATCGACCGATTCCGAAACCTGGTTGTTCCGCCACGACGGAGTGCCTCGGCCGCATTGCCGCAAGGGCACCTGGGGTGCAGACTTCTGCGGAGTGGCGCCGCAAGGCGACGAGCCGATCGTCATCAAACATCGCTACAGTGCCTTTATCGGCACCCGCTTTGATTCGGTACTCAAGACGCTCGGCATCAAGACCCTGATCATGACCGGGGTCGGTACAAACGTCTGCGTCGAGTCGACCGCCAGGGACGGCTTCATGCTCGATTACAACATCGTGTTTCTCTCCGATTGTACGGCGACGGCAAGTCCGGGTGGTGCGCACGAGGCCACGCTGCAGAACATGCGCAGTTTCTTTGGAACGGTCGCGGCCTTGGACGAAGTCCTTGCGGTCTGGAACTCCAACGCTTCCGCCAGGGCCGTGGCGTAGATCTTGATCCAATTCGATTGAATCGGATCAAGGTCTAGATTTTTCCTTTGAGCATGATCCCTCGGGTCAAGACCGAGGGCATGCTTATCCGAAAACAGGTTTCCACTTTTCGGGATCATGCCTAGAGCTTGAACATCACGCGACCGCTGGATCTGCAGTACCAATCCGGGCGCTCTCACGCGGTATCAGGCGTTCACGATCAAATGCGAACGGCACACGCGGCGCATTTGCCTTCGCATGGAATTGAGTGGAGTTGAGGGGGACGCGATGAACGACAGCAGCAAAACACGCATTGCTCACCTGACAGGACCGACCGCAACCATCCAGAACACGCCGCCGCTCGTTACGTCGAACAAGGCGCGCGCCAAGCACGGCTTGCCACTGCTCAAAGATGCCGACGGCGCGCCACTGCGGTACGACGCGTTGCGGCCACAGCGCCTCGCGGCCCCCGCCAAAGTGTATGTCGAGCAGTTTTCCGCGCACCCGCTGGAATCCGACGTCGCCGAACTCTATGGGCCTCCCGACGGATACATCGGTGCGGACGGCGTGTTTCGTCAGCAACGTCTGAGCAGCAGCGACAAGCCGGTCTATGAGATCGAGCTGAAGCCGGAAGACGGCTTATATCCGCTTCCCTATATGGCGACCCAGGCCGACGGGGCGGCGTGGGAGGAAGAATGCACCGCGCCGGGCGCCCTCACGGGCCGCCAGGGTTTCTTCCCCGACGGCTCGCGCAGCTTCGAGGAAATCGATCGCCTGTCGATCGGCGCCGAAGGCACCGCAAGCCTGCTGTCCTCAATCGCAAGTGTGGACTTTTATCGTGGTGTGCCGCCGAGCGGTTACACCAAAGGCCTGCCCGCGCATCTGCGCACCGATAAGGGCGAGGGCGACATCCCTCCGGAAATTCGCGGCACTCATTTCTTCGGCTACAAGCCTTACCACCTTTCCGTCGCGCCGCCGCGGCCGGCCCTC
>JASHVN010000500.1 GCA_030044555.1 Xanthobacteraceae bacterium
GCCGCCCGGCTCGACCCGCGCACGCCCCCCTATGAGCGCATCACCCTCATCTTCGCTCCCGGTGACAACAGCTACCCACTGGTCAACTACGAATACGCTATCGTTTCGAAAAAGCAGCCCGACGCCGCAACCGCCGATGCGCTGCGCACCTTCCTGCTGTGGAGCATTTCGGGAATTGGCGGTAATGGCGCGAACTATCTCAAACCCGTCGGTTTCATCCCGCTGCCGGATTTCGTCCGCGGACTGAGCGAAGCGCAGATCACGCAGATCAAGTGAAGTCCAGTGCGTGATCCGGAAAAGCGTGGAACGGTTTTCCGAAAAGCATGCCCTCGGGCTTGACCCGAGGGATCATGCGCAAACAAAGAGCTAAAGCGCGATGATGATTCATCCTCAATCATCGCGCTTTAGCTCCACTTTGGCAGAGTTTTCTGCGTGACAGTGACAGCGGGAGACCGGCCGCGAGGCTGAAGCGGAAATTCCTGAAACCGAATTCCTGCAACCGAAAAGGTGGCAGCATGAGCGCCATCTCTCATCGCCTCCGGATCACTCGGCGGGATTTGTTTGCAGCAACGTTGATCGCGTCAGGGATCGGCGTATTGGACGCGGTTCCCTCGCACGCGGCCGGCATTACGCTCAACGAAACCGGCTCGACCTTGCTCTATCCGCTGTTCACGCGGTGGATACCCGATTACGCCAAGGTGGCGCCCGATGTGACGCTCACCGCAGCGGCGACCGGCTCGGGCGCGGGCATCGCTGGTGCGACGTCAGGCAAGGCGCAGATCGGCGCGTCCGACGCCTATATGTCTGACGAACTGTTCCAGCAGAACCCTGGCATCATCAATATCCCGGTCGCCATTTCGGCACAGACGGTCAATTACAATGTCCCGGGCCTCAATAATGCGGGATTGAAGCTCGACGGACCGACACTTGCCGGCATCTACACGGGCAAGATCACAACCTGGGACGCGCCGGAGATCGCGGCCCTTAACCCGGGCGTTCAGCTCCCGCACCAGGCCATCGTGCCGATCCGGCGCTCCGATGCCTCCGGCGACACTTTCATCTTCACCCAGTTCCTCGATTTCTCGACCCAGAGCTGGGAAGACAAGATCGGCTATGGCACGAGCGTGGAATGGCCTGCCGTCGCCGGAGAGCAAACCGCTCCAGGCAACGGCGGCATGGTGAAGGCGCTGACGTCAACGCCCTACGCGGTCGCCTATATCGGGATCAGCTTCCGCGATGCGATCGCCAAGGCCTCGCTCGGCACCGCACAACTGAGAAGCCAGGGCGGAAAGTTCCTGCTGCCGACCGTGGAGACTATCCGCGCGGCCGCTTCGTCGCTCGATCAGCGCACGCCGCCGGACGAGCGGTTCAGTCTCGTTTTCGCTCCCGGCGAGAATTCATATCCGCTGATCAATTACGAATATCTCGTCGTGCAGACCCGGCAACCCGATGCACAAACCGCCCCGGCGCTTCGCCGCTTCCTGTTGTGGGCGGTATCGATGGAGGGCGGCAATGCGCAGAAATATCTCGGCGGCGTCGGCTTCATCGCCTTGCCGGATTTCATCCGCGCCTTGAGCGAAAAGCAGATCGCGCTGGTCAAGTCGCGAGATCCGGCCGCGATGCGTTAGCCTGCGCTGCAGCGCGGATCACGATCCGCACTGCGCCAAAAACTGCATGACGCGCTCCGGCACGTTGTCTTCCGTCTGCTTCTCGACCTCCACGTCCCAATATTCGGCGCGCGGCAGGCATTCTTCCAGGTAGCGCGCCGCCGAGGTTGCGTGCGCGGCATCATGACCGGGCACGACGAGCGCCGGAATGTCGAGGCGCATGAGGTCCTCGGGTTCGGCGCCCGGCGCAGTATCGCGATCGAAGAGTGCGCGGCACATCCCGGCGCAGATCAGTTTGTACTGCTCTGGATTCTGTTCGGCATAGCGGGCGGCAAAATCCACATCGCGCTTGATGACGGAAGCCCAGGGCCCGCCGCGCGGATCGGCGCCGAAGTGCTTGCCCTCCTTGCTGACCAGCGCGACGACGCCGTCGAGCCCGTGGTGCTGCACGAAGCCGAGATGTTCGGCAAAACGCTGGTGGCTGGACATGCGGTATTTGGCGCCGCCGACCGGCCAATAAAGCACCATCCCGTTGACCATTTCGGGATGCGCGGCGGCAAACGCCGCCACCGGCCCGCAGCCCATGCAGCCGCCGATGAGGTAAGCGCGCGCGATGCCGAGATGATCGAGCAGACCTTTTCCTTGTGCCACGTAGCGCGTCCAGGTGATGCGCTCGATGCGGCCGCCGGACTGCCCGCATTCGCGGCGGTCGAAAACGATGCAGGAAAAATTTTTCGGCAAATGATCAAGCAGCTTGATCTTGGCGTAGACCCCTTGGGTCGACCAGGTTTCAATCACCGCATTGAAGCCGCCCGGCGCGTACATGAGAAGCGGCGGTCCGGAGCCGATGATCTCGTAGCGCGTTGCGATGCCGTCGATGATCGCGCTCGGCATTGCTCAGCCCTTGATCTGGCGGCCGCCGCGGGCGTCGGCGATCAAAGCGGTGAAAGCTTCGAGCGCGGCCTTGGCCGTGTTGACGTAAGTGTCGGTCTTCGCGTCGATCCACTTCTCCGCGTAGCCGATCGCGGTGTGAGCAAGCCGCACGCGGCCGTCGAGCCATGGTCCGCCGCCGAACCCGCCAATCACCGGAATCCTCACGGCTTGCACCACAGCAGCGCCGGCAACCGGGCCCGAATTGGTGAAATCGAGGAGCGGGGCGCCGCATTCTTCCAGGAGCTTCGCCTCTGCGACGAGTTTTTCCGCCGCTTCGGCGCTGGCTTGCGCCTGTGGGGAGTTCTGCGCGCTATAGGGGATGCCGAATTTGATCGCGGTCTGCGGTGTCAATCCGAATTGCGCGAAGACCGGGACGCCGGCTTGCACCAGGGCGCGCACCACATCGGGAAATTCGGCTGCGGCGTCGACCTTGACCATATCGGCGCCGCCTTCATCCATCAGCCGCCGTGCGGCCGTCAGCGCGCTGTCGATGCCCTGTTGCGCCGGGCCGTAAGGCATGTCGCAACTGACCAGCGCCCGCTTGACGCCCGCGCGCACCGCCTTGCAGCAGATGAGCATCTCCTCCATGGTCACTTCGCTCACCTCGTCGCGGCCCCACAAATTGACGCCGACCGAGTCGCCGACCGAGACGAAATCGACGCCGGCGCGATCGGCGATGCGCGCGATCTGATAATCCCAGGCGACGACGCCGATGCTTTTCCTTCCCTCGCGCTTCATTTGCTGGAGCGTTTGCAGGGTCATCTTGGCGTCCATGGTATCCCTTTTGTCATCGCGCTCGGCG
>JASHVN010000501.1 GCA_030044555.1 Xanthobacteraceae bacterium
AGGTGATGCGGTCGAGCGAGACCTCGACGTTGTCGGAGGTGAAGTTGCGGAGACTCGTCGTCATCAGCCGGACCAGCCGGTCGAAGACGATCTCCAGCATCGGCAACCGCTCATAGGACACCATCGCCGAATCGATGATGGCGCGGATGCCGGAATTGTCGTTGAGCGAGATGTCGGCGAGAGAAAAGCCGAGCAGCGAATCGATTTCGTCCTGCGTGAGGATGCGCTCGGCGCCGCCCTTGGTGCTGGGCGTGAATTGGCCCTCATCGACCATGGCGGCCCAATGGGCGGCCATCTCGTCGGCGCCGTCGTCCGGCTGTTTCGGCGCGGCCGCCTTCTGCGCGTCGGCGGCCCCCTGCTCCGCTTCGAGTGCGACGCCCCATTCGGCAGCAAGCGCGTCCTGGTCTATTTGGTCTTTTTCTTTTTGCGCCATGAATCTTATCTTGAGTGAATCTCTTCTTTAGTCTTTTTGCGTCACGATTCCCGCTGCGTCATCAAGTCTTGTTGCGCCGTGAGCTGGAAATCGTCGCTTAAGTACCGCGATCCGCGCGTTACCGCGCCTGCGCGGCACAAGCGGATGGAAGCTCACTGCACCACGATCTCCTTAAACAGCACGGCGTTGATCCGCTCCGGGGCGATCGCGGCATTGACGCGCCGGGTCAATTCTTCCTTGAGCCGGTAGAGGCCTGCCGAGCCGTCAAGATCGGTGGAGCGCAATTCGCGCAGGTAGGTCTGGAACATGTCCATCACCCGCGGCATGAGCGGTTCGATCTGCGCTTTCATCTGCTCGTCTGGCAGTTCGAGCACCACCTTGACTTTAAGGTATTGAGTGCGGTCGCCGGTCGACGACAGATTCACCAGGATGTCGGGCATGTCGAAGAAGACTGGCGGGGCCACCTTGGCGGCTGGCGCCGCCTCGCTGCGATTGGTCAGGAAGTAGTAGGCACCGCCGCCCAGCGAGCCCAAGCCCACGACGGCAACGACGACACTCACGATCACCTTGAGCGACAGCCAGCGTTTGCCTGCCGGTTTTGCCGCCTGTTCGCCGCCTTCGGCTTCTTCGTTTTCGTCCTTGGGCTGCGCTTCTTTCTTCGCCGCCATGGACCGCTCCTGCTGGTGTGAAGCGCGCGCGCAGCCTGCAGGAGAAAACGCAGAACCGATCTGCAACCGCTGGTGCGCGCCATCGATTAAGGCGCCGCCATCCATCGGTCACGCTAGGTAGGAATAGTTAACAGATACTTGCCTGCGCCCGTTCGGGCGGAAAATTTTGCCGGGTTGAGCTGCCGGCGGCGGCCTTTTCTGCCCGCCGCGCCGCCTGCGCAATCTAGCCTAAGGCCTTGACCAGACAATATCTTTGCTTTTGGCACGGCTTCTGCAACACCCCGTTCACCGCAAGCTTGGGAGAGCCGCGGCGAAAGCATCGCGGATGCCGAAATGGCGAACGCGGACTTAAGGGGAGTATCCGATGGAGAATGCGCTTCTCGTCGGCTTGTCGCGGCAGGTGGCGCTCAGTGATGAGCTCGACATGGTCGCCAACAACATCGCCAGCCTCAACACCACCGGCTACAAGGCGGACAACGCGCTGTTTTCGCAATACCTGATGCCGAAGGCGAGCGACGGCGAGTTTTCCGGCCGCGATCGCAACGTCAGCTTCGTCACCGATCGCGGCGGCTGGATCAATTTCGCCCCCGGCGCCATCGAGCGCACTGGCAATCCGCTCGACGTCGCCATCGACGGCGATGCCTATCTCGCGGTGCAGACGCCGCGTGGCGTGCGCTACACCAAAAACGGCGCGCTATTGACCAATGCCAGCGGCCAACTCGTCACCGACGAAGGCTATCCGGTTCTCGGCGACAACGGTCCGATCACGTTCCAGCCTGGCGATCACGACGTGGTCATCACGCCGAGCGGCATCATCACGGTGCGCAACGGCAGCGATCCGGCGGACGCGCCGCGCGGGCAGCTGCAGCTCGCCGCCTTCGCCCAGCAAAATCTGCTGCAAAAGGACGGCGACAGCATGTTTTCCGCGCCGCCCGGCATCAATCCGATAGCGGTGCCGCTAGGCACGCGGGTGGTGCAAGGCGCGATCGAGAAATCCAACGTCAATGCGGTCGCCGAAATGACGCGCATGATCCAGATCACGCAGTCCTACACCGATATCGCCAACGTTTTGCAGCAGCAGAGCGACCAGCGCAAAAACGCGCTCACCCAGCTGTCGCAGGCGCCGCAATCGGGCTCGGCGTGATGGTGGCGCGGCGCGGCGGCAGGCGCGGAAAAAGTGTGAGGGGAACGTAGCATGCGTGCGCTCGATACGGCGGCGACCGGCATGGCGGCGATGGATCTGCAGGTGCAGGTCATCGCCGGCAACATCGCCAACATGACCACCACCGGCTACAAGAGCCAGCGCGCCGAATTTCAGGACCTGCTTTACGAGCACGTGCAGCGCATCGGCGCGCAGGCCTCGGACCAGGGCAACATTCTCCCCGTCGGCATCGAACTCGGCTCCGGCGTGAAGACGGTCGGCACCCCGCGGCTGATGACGCAGGGCTCGCTGGCGCAGACCGGCAATACGCTCGACGTCGCCATTCAGGGCAGCGGCTGGTTCAAGATTCTGATGCCGGACGGCACGTTCAGCTACACGCGCGACGGCTCGTTCCAGGAAGATGCACAAGGCCGCATCGTCACCGCCGAAGGCAATCTGGTGCAGCCGACCATCACCGTACCGCCAGGATCGAGCGGGCTTACGATCAACCAGCAAGGCCAGGTTTCGGTCACGCCGTCGGGCAGCAACACATCGACCATCCTCGGCCAGTTCACGCTCACCACCTTCATCAACGATGCCGGCCTGCAGGCCAACGGCGACAACCTGTTCACCGCGACGCCGGCATCGGGCCAGCCGCAGGACGGCACGCCGGGAACCAACGGCGCCGGCACGCTGCTGCAAGGCAGCCTCGAACAATCGAACGTCGAGGCGGTGACCGAGATTTCCAACCTGATCGCCGCCCAGCGCGCCTACGAGATGAACTCCAAGGTCGTGACCGCTGCCGACGAGATGCTGCAGACCACGTCGCAACTGGCGAAGTGAGAAGGGTCTTGAAAAGGGTCTTGGCAATGATTCGCACCCTCGCCCGCACCGTCTTCCTGCTGCTCGCGCTCTCCGGCACGGCGCTGGCGCAATCCGGCCGCCCGGCCTTGCGCGAGCACGTCACCGTCGACAGCGATCTCGTGCGCATCGGCGATCTCGTCGAAAACGCCGGCGCGGTCGCCGACGTGCCGATCTTCCGGGCGCCGGATCTGGGCACG
This sequence comes from Xanthobacteraceae bacterium, assembly GCA_030044555.1. GTDB lineage: Bacteria > Pseudomonadota > Alphaproteobacteria > Rhizobiales > Xanthobacteraceae > BOG-931. The sequence continues at coordinate 3,304 of JASHVN010000501.1, forward strand.
ACCGGAGCCGTTTCGACCGATCAGGTCGTCGCGGCGATCGGTCCGCACGAGCTTATCGGCATCGACACCCGCGGCCTCGCCGAGGTGATCGTCACGCGCGCGAGCCGCGCGATCAGCCCGCGCGAAATCACCGCCAGCATCGCGCGGACGCTGTCGCAACGATACGCGCTCGGCGATGCGCAAGACGTTTTGATCAATTTCGATCTGCCGGTACACACGCTGCAGGTCGAGCCCAGCGCCACCGGCGACTTGCAGGTCCGGACTCTTGCCTACGACCCGCGCAGCGGCCGCTTCGACGTGACGCTCGATCTGCCGTCGAGCCAGGTGCTGCACCGGCAGCCGGCCCACTTCACCGGCACGGCGATCGAGACGGTCGCCGCCGTGGCGGTCGATCGTCCGGTCGACCGCGGCGAGGTGCTGCAAGCGTCCGACCTCACAATTCTGCGGCGCCCAAAGGCGCCGGCCGCCGACCTCGTCGACATGGATGCCGCCATCGGAATGGCGGCGCGCCACCCATTGCAGCCGGGCCAGCCGATCTATCGCACCGATCTGATGAAGCCCGACATCGTGCAGCGCAGCGACACCGTGGTGTTGGTCTACGAAGCGCCGGGACTGACGCTGACCTTGCGCGGTCAGGCGCAGGGCGCCGGCGCGCTCGGCGATACGATCGACGTGCTCAATCCACAGACCAAACGCGTGGTGCAAGGCGAGATCAGCGGTCCTGATCGCGTCAGCGTCGCCAATACGGCGGTGCACTTTGTCCAACCTTCGCCGGAATCAATGCAGGCTTCCGCTGCGGCGATGCCGGCGCAGCAGGAGTAGTCCCCGCAGTCGAAGCGAGTCCAGGTCCGAGTCCAGATCCAAGTCAACGTCCAAGTCAACGTCCCAGTTCGCAAGGGTAGTGTCATGTCGAAACGTGTCGTGCTGTTGCGTTGCGCGCTGCTCTCCACCGTCGCGTTCGCGTCCGCGTCATGTTCGACCTTCGAACAGTTACAGCACCTTGGAGAGACGCCGAAGCTCTCGCCGGTATCGAATCCGACCACCGAGCCAGGATATAAACCCGTGCAAATGCCGATGCCGACGCCGCAGCCGGCCGTCTTCAATCCCAATTCGCTCTGGCGCAACGGCTCGCGCGCGTTTTTCAACGACCAGCGCGCGCATCAGGTCGGCGACATCCTCACCGTCAAGGTGAACATCAACGACACGGCGGAATTCCAGGACCAGACCCAGCTCACACGCAGCACCACCGAAGACTCCAACATTTCGAATTTCATCGGCGCCAATACCATCGCCAATCCGGCCAAGGCGGTCCTGCCCGGCTCGCTGCTCACCGCCGACGGCAATACGCAGATGCAGGGCAACGGCACGATCAACCGGCAGGATCAGTTGGTGACCAATGTGGCCGCGGTGGTCACCCAGGTGCTGCCGAACGGCAATCTGGTGATCGAAGGCAAGCAGGAAATCCGGCTGAACCAGGAAATGCGCGAACTGCTGATCGCCGGCATCGCGCGACCGGAGGATATCGACAGCGACAATACCATCGAGCTGCCGAAGATCGCCGAGGCGCGCGTCGCCTATGGGGGCAAGGGCACGCTCACCAATATCCAAACGCAACCTTGGGGGCAGCAGGTGACCAGTGTCGCATTGCCATTCTAGAGGGGCAGCAAAGGAAACATGAAAGTCAAACAACGATCCGATCGCCAATCGTCTGTTGTCTGACTTCCGTTCTCCCCGGGATCCGCCTTTTGCGATCGCAGCGGATCCCGACAAGCGCGGCCTCCGGCAGCTCCCCGCCGGAGGCCGCGAGTTTTTAGAGCATGATCCCGAAAAGTGGAAACCGGTTTTCGGATAAGATCATGCTCAAAGGAAAATCCAGACCTTGATCCGACCGCGAGGCGCGAACCGGCTGGCGTCACGCTGCCGGATGGCTTCGCGCCTCGCGCAACGGCGGCCGCAGAAAAGCGGCGATCAATTCCTGCCGCAACATTTCGACGGCGCCGCTCCAATCATCGAATTGCCGCTGCCGGAACAGCCGCGCGGTCGGGTACCACGGACTGTCGTCGCGCCCGCGCAGCCAGCGAAAGTCCGCGGCAAAGGGCAACAGCAGCAGCAACGGCTTGCCGAGCGCGCCGGCAAGGTGCGCGACCGCGGTATCGACCGCGATGACGGCGTCAAGCTGGGCGATGATTGCAGCCGTGTCTGCAAAATCGGAAAATTCCTGGCCGATCCGCAACACGTCGGCATGGCTTTGCAGGAACGGCGCATCGTGTTCGCGCACGTCGTGCTGCAGGCTCACGAACTGCACGTCCGCAATGTCGAGGAGCGGCGCCAGCGTCTGCAGGCGCATCGAGCGGTTGAGATCGTTGTCGTGCGCCCGCTCTCCCGACCAGACGAGGCCGACCAGCGGCCGCCGCTCCGGTAGCAATCCGCGCCAGGCCGCAACCGCTTCCGCCGGCGGCGCCATATAGGGAACGCCGGCCGGGATCGTTGCCAGTTCGGTGCCGAAGGCGAACGGCAGACTGAGCAGCGGGCAATGAAAGTCGAAATCCGGCAGCGGCGCTTGGCGCGGCAGAACGCTGTCGATGCCGCGCATGCCCGACAACAGCCGCACCAGTTGCGGCTGAGCTTCGAGCACGACGCGGGCGCCGCGGGCGGAGAGAAGCGGCGCGTAGCGCACGAACTGCAGCGTGTCGCCAAAGCCCTGCTCGGCATGGAGCAGAATGGTTTTGCCGGCAAGCGACTCCTTGCCCTGCCACAGCGGCGCCGCAAGCTTGCGCCGCTGCCCGGCAAGCGCCCCGCCCCAGCGCCATTCGTAACCGCGCCAGCCGGCGGCAAAATCGCCCAAGGCGAGCCGCACGCTCGCCTCGACAAAGCGCGCCGGGGCGAAATCCGGCTTTTCCGCTATGGCCCGCGCGGCGCTCATCAGCGCTTCGTGCGGCCGGTCCAGCCGGCGCAGCGCGATAGCGCGATTGGTGAGCAGCGCCGCGTTACCCGGCATGCGTTCGAGCGCCCCGTCATAGACTTCGATCGCCTCGGCGGGACGGTTGAGCTTGAACAGCGCATTGCCGCGATTGCCGAGAGCGTCGAGATTTTCGGGATCGGTGGCCAGCGCGCGCTCGAAATCCTCTAGCGCTTGCCGCGTCCGGCCAAGCTCCAACAGGGCGACGCCGCGGCGGTTGAGCAGTTCGACATTGTCCGGCGCCAGACGCAGACCTTCGTCGTAACTGCGCAAGGCCCGCTCGAAGTCTTTGAGTGAGTAGAAGACGAGCCCTAAGCTTCCGAAACCGTCCGCGCGCGCGCCATCGGCCTTCAGCGCCTCCTGGATCAGGACAAGCGCGGTCGGAAGATTTCCCCGCAAGTGTTTGATTTGCCCGAGACCGTGCAGCGCATCGAAGCTTGCCGGCTGATGGCTGAGCACCGCATTAAAGAGGCGCTCGGCCTTTTCCAATTCGCCGTCTTCGTGCGCCCGCTGCGCACGCCGCAGCATGCGCGACACGTTGGCTGGCAAGAGCTGCGAGGGCGCGGCCATAGTGTTAACAAGCGGTAAGCAGACGTGGTAAACAAAGACTTAAACTCGTGTGGTGGATTTGAAGTTCCTAAGATCCAGCGGCACACGCGAGTAGGAACTTCAAATCCAAAAACCACGCTAGAATCATTAAATTGCTAGTGTCCCTTTTGATTCCGAAGTTCGCATCAGAGCCGCTGCCAGCGCATGCGAACTTCGGAATCGGACACTAGGCCTTGATCCGATTCAATCGAATCGGATCAAGGCCTAAATTTTCCTTTGAGCATGATCCCTCGGGTCAAGCCCGAGGCATGCTTATCCGAAAACCGGTAT
>JASHVN010000502.1 GCA_030044555.1 Xanthobacteraceae bacterium
GTCAGGTCGAGCCCGAAGCTCGGCCGTACCGTGACGTTGATGCCGTTGTCGCCGCCGGTGAGCGAGTTCCAGCGATAGGCCAAGCCCCAGACACATTGGCTGAGCGCGAGCGTAATCATCAGAAAATACACGCCGGTGGCGCGGACTGCGAATAAGCCGAAAAAGGCCGCGGTCGCGGCGCCCACAAGCAGGCCCAGCAACACGACGATCCAGAAATCCCAGCCCAGCCCGAAGTGGTATTTGCTGGCGAGAATGGCCGTCAAATAGGCGCCGACGCTGAAATACGCCGCCTGGCCGAGCGAGGCGAGCCCGGCAAAGCCGAGCAGCAGGTCGACGCTCATCGCCAGTATCGCGAACACCAGCGCGCGGGTGGCGAGCAGCATCACGAACGAGGTGGAACGCGGAATGACAATGAGGAGAGCGAGGAGAATTGCGGCGACGATGAGAGCTTTGGCCTTCTGACTCATCGCCCTCTGCCCTCACCCGCGTCCAAACAATCCGGTCGGCTTGATCGCGAGGATCAGCACCATCGGCGCATAAAGCGTGAAATAGGCAAGCTCGGGAAACAGCGCCTTGCCGAAATTGTCGGCGAGCCCGACCAGCATGGCGCCGATGGCCGCGCCGCCGAGCGAGCCCATGCCGCCGATGATGACGACCGCGAAAGCGAGCGGCAGAATTTCGAAATCGAGCCCGGGATAAACGCCGAGAAACTCGCCGCCGATGACGCCGCCGAGCGCTGCGAGAAACGCGCCGAGCGCAAAGATCAGCATGGAGATGCGGTTGGTGTCGATGCCGACGCCGCGTGCCATTTGCGCGTCGTCGACGGTGGCGCGCACCGCGGCTCCGAGCCGCGTCTTCTCCATCACCAGCCAGATCGTGATGCCGATGACGAGCGCGGTTGCGATCATGAACAGACGGTAGAGCGGCAGATAGAGCCCGCCGACCACGACGCTGTGCGTCAGCGCGTCGGGCGCGTCGATTTCCAGATTGTTGCCGCCCCAGATGTCGAGAGCACCCTGCTGAAACAGATAAGCAAAGCCGACAGTCAGCAGCACCTGGCGCAGCGGATCGAAACCCAGCGGGCGCAGGAATACGCGCTCCATGATGAGCCCGATCACGGCCACCGCAAAAGCCGCGAGTGGCAGCGACAGCGCCCACGAGCCGGTCGCCGCAATCACTGACAGTGCGATATAGCCGCCCCAGAGGAAATATGCGCCATGCGCCAGATTGACGATGCGCATGACGCCGAAGATCAGGGACAGGCCGCTCCCGATGATAAACAGCAGGGCACCGTAAGAAATGCCGTTGAAGGTCTGGATCAACCAGAACTGCACGCCCACTTCGCGTGTCCCCCTTCTGCCTCCCCGAGCAACAGCTTAGCCAAGTTCGCGGCAACCGGATAGGCACGCTAGTGTCCCGATTCCGAAGTTCGCATGATTGTGCGGCGCGCTCGTTTGCGAACTTCGGAATCGAAGGACACTAGGCAACTTATTGATCTCGTGTGGCTTTGGTTCAGAAATCCGCATGACGAGGCCGCCGCAATAATGATGCGGACTTCTGAACCGCCGCACGAGCGCGCCTTTGCGCCGCACACGGAAAAGCAGCAAGCCTCACTGCCCAGCGGCGCCGGAGGCTTTAATAATGGCGGACCACTTGGCCTGTTCGCCGGCAATATCGGCCGCGTAGGCCGCAGGCGTGCCAGGGAGCGTTTCGTCGCCGTCGGCGGACAGACGGCTTTGTATCGCAGGATCGGCCAACGCGCCATTAAGCGCCGCGTTGAGTTTGGCGATGACCGGCGCCGGCGTGCCGGCGGGCGCAACGATGCCGTAATGCAACTCGGCTTGATAGCCGGGTAATCCGGCTTCGGAAACGGTCGGCACTTGCGGGAACAAAGACGAACGCCTGGCGCCGGTCACGGCGAGCGCGGGTAATTTTCCTTCGCGCACCAAGCCAACCACGCTCGACGTCGGGCAGAACATGAGATCGACATGGCCGCCGAGAAGATCCGTGACCGCCGGCGCCACGCCTTTGTAGGGAATGGCGGTCAACTTCACGCCCGCCATGCTGGCGAACAGCACAGCGGCAAGATGCGTGCTCGTCCCGGTTCCGGTCGAAGCAAAGTTGAGCTTGCCCGGTTGGGCTTTGGCAAGCGCAATCAATTCGGCAATGGAATGGACCGGCAGCGACGGGCGCACCAGCACCGCGTTGGCGCTCGTGGCGATCAATCCGACCGGAGCGAAATCTTTCTTCGGGTCGTAGTCGGCATCAGGATAGAGCGACGGATTAATGGCAAGCGCGCTGGTGGCGATCAACAGCGTGTAGCCATCCGGTTTGCTTCTGGCCACATCGCGGGTGCCGATGGTGCTGCCGGCGCCACCTTTGTTCTCGATGATGATCGGCTGGCCGAGGCTTGTGCTCATCTTCGCCGCGACCAGACGCGCGATGACGTCGTTGCCGCCGCCGGCCGGATAAGGAACGACCAGCGTGATCGGCCGCGTTGGATAATCGGACGCCGCAGACGCCGCATCAGCCGGCCGCAAATAACCGATCATCGCAACGGCCAACGCCGCCAT
>JASHVN010000503.1 GCA_030044555.1 Xanthobacteraceae bacterium
CCATGAAGCCGCCGACATGCTTGCGGTCGCCGAAGGTCTCGACCTGGCGCAGCGAGGCCTCGGGATCGGAGAACGGCAGGCAGAGCATGGAGAAGAAGCGGCCGCCGGACTCCGGCATCACCTTCTCGGTGAGCCAGCGGTTATAGGCCCAGCACAGGTCGACCTCCATTTCCTTCTGCGGATGCATGCCGATGTTGAGCATGCCGGTCGGGAACAGGCAGGAATAGTCGACGCTCATGGCGTCCATCCAGCGGTGGCCGAGCTGGATGTCGCGCTGCGCGCCGCTCACCGAATCGGTTTTCTCCGAGCCGCGCATCGGATAACGGGTGACGCGGCCGCCCATATCCTGATAGCCGACCTGCGTCGGCGTGATGCCGGTGCGGTTGCGCTTGGTGCCCGCCGAGAGGCTGAGCTGGCGCAGCACGTCGTTTTCCATGAACGGCAGATATTCGGTCTGGCTTTCGTTCTCGTAATGGTGGGCATCGACGTCGACGATCACCATGTCGTCGAAGTTGCGCTGCACCGCCTGCTTGCGCGCATGGGCCAACAACTGACTGGTGTTCAACTCCTCGATCGTCACGCGGCGACCGCGATCAGCGATAAGATCCATTAGCGTTTCTCCTGACTTCGGTGTCTTGTCTCATTCTCTTTGTTACTGCGCGAGGCGAAACTATTCGCTCCTCGCGATGACGCATCTAGCGGCCTGTCCAGCTTTGCCACATGCCGAGCTCGAAAACGGCGAGATCGGCGGCCTTCAACAATCCGCTCGCCGTGACCATCACATCGGTGGCGGAAATCGAATTTCTCGGCACCGGCATCATCGGCTCGCCGGCTTCGACCCGGGCGGTGTAGAGCCGGCAGGAGGCGGCGATCAGCTTCTGCAGCGCCTCCGCTGAGACGAGATCGAGCTTGCCGTCGACGATGCTGCGCTCGAGCACGGCTGCGAGCCGCAGCGCCTCGGCGGAGGCGCCGTCAACGACATCCACATTGGGCGTAACCGCCCGCGCCGCAACGGGGCGGCGCGCCGTTTTTGCCGCAGGCTTTGCGATCGCCTTTGCCGCGCGCTTAGGCGACGACATAAAGGTCCTCTCCCTTTTGCAGGGTCTTGTACTTTTTCAGCTTCATGCGGCGGTCGCTCACGCACTCGCCGGTCTTCATGTCGTATTCCATGCCGTGCCAGGGGCAGACAAAATGCATCTCGTCTTCGGAGAAGTAGAGACCCATCGAGGTCTTGTCCGGCCGCAGCCGCTCCTCGACCTTGGCGATGGTCAGCCCTTCACAAGCCGGCCCGCCCTGGTGCAGGCAAAAATTGCTGTAGGCGAAGAATTCGCCCTCGTGCTTGAACACGCCAATCTCGTTGTCGCCAATGAAGACGATCCTCCGATCGCCGTCCTTGAACTCGGAAAGTTTTGCGACGAATTTTTCCGCCATCTGCGTTACTGCCCTCGTGTTTCGCCCATGGTTGGGCTGATTTTGTTCCTTTGTGGCACAGCCTGCCCCGGGCTTCTGCCCATCTTCGGGGACGTGCCCCGCAAGCCCATGCATTAGCATAGACCGCGCCGCGGCGCGACCGCAGCTCCGCCTCACAAATTTTTAGTCCGGTTCTGAACTTGGACAAAGCAAAATCGCGCCCAACAGCCCAGCGGACGTGGCATACCTGACAGGACAGCTATGCCGGGGGCCGTCCGGCCGCTACGCCATCCGGTTCTCAATCTCGCCGATCTTCTCGATCCACAGCTTCACCGTATCGCCCGCTTTAAGAAATGTACCGCTCTCGGCGCCCGTGCCGGACGGCGTGCCGGTGAGAATGAGGTCGCCGGGATGCAGCGTCATGTTGACTGATAACTGCTCGATCTGCTCGGCCAGGCTGAACAGCATCTTGCCGGTGTTGGAATCCTGTTTCAGCTCGCCATTGACCCACAATTTGAGGCCGAGATTCTGCGGATCGCCGATGTCGCTCGCCGGCACGATCCAAGGCCCGAGCGGACACGAGCCTTCGAAGGTCTTGTGCTTGGTCCAGTCCATCTTGAACGGTGAGGTGGCCGGAACCGGCGGCCGGCGCCCGCGATCGCGCGCGGAAAGGTCATTGGAAACCGTGTAACCGGCCACATAGGCCAGCGCCTTCTCTTTCGGCACGTCTTTGGCTGGCCGGCCGATAACGGCGCAAAGCTCAATCTCCCAGTCCATGGAATTGGCGTAGCCGGAGACCTTCACCGTGGCGCCCGGATCGGTAATGGTGCGCGCCGCCTTCAGAAAGTGCCATGGCTTGAGACCCTGGTCGTGCGGATCGGCCGGCGGCGGATTGCCCTCGCGCGCCGCCATCGCCGCGGCGTGATCGGCGTAATTGGCGCCGGCGCAATAGATCGCCGAGGGAAAGCGCACTGGCGCCAGCAGCTTGGTCTTTTTCAGCGGCTGCCGCTTGGCCCGGCTCTTCGCCGCGCCGGCCACGGCCTTTCGCAGCAGCCCATCGGCCGCTTTCCAGTCTTCGAGAATGGCCAAGACCGTGGCGTAAGCCGGCTTGCCGGTGAGTTTGACCGCGTCGAAAACGTCCTCGCCGATGATGATTCCGGCGCGCGG
>JASHVN010000504.1 GCA_030044555.1 Xanthobacteraceae bacterium
AGCATGATCTTATCCGAAAACCGGTTTCCACTTTTCGAGATCATGCTCTAACGTATTGCGAACGCCAAAGGTCCGCGGAGCCGGGGACCTATTCGGCCGCCTTGAGCAGCACCGGCGAGCCGGCGCGGAATTGTTCGAGCAACGCCGCCTCGTCGGCCTTGGCAGTGGCAAGATGGCGCTGCTTGACGTGGCCGAAACCGCGGATTTTTTCTGGTATCGCGGCGAGACCAACGGCGAGATGGTGATTTCCGACAGTGAGTTTCGCCACGACCTCATCAAGCATCGCTTCGTAGTCGACGATCAGTTTGCGTTCGGTGCGGCGCTCGAGCGAGCGGCCGAACGGATCGAGCGGCGTACCGCGCAGCCCTTTGAGCTTCGCCAACAGCCTGAAGGCAGGAAGCATCCACGGCCCAAAACTCATCTTCCGCGGCAGGCCGGTCGCTTTATCACGGCGCGCCAGGAGCGGTGGCGCGAGATGGAATTCAAAGCGAAGATGATTGCCGTCGAATTCCTGCTCAACCTGCTTTGCGAACGAGCCGTCGGTGTAAAGCCGCGCGACTTCGTATTCGTCCTTATAGGCCATCAGCTTGAACAGATAACGGGCGACGGCGTCGGCCAGACCGCCTTTGCCGGGAGCGCGCGCGGCTTCGGCCGTCTTCACTCTTTCCACCTCTCGCCGATAGCGTTCGGCATAGGCGGCATTCTGATAGGCGGTGAGGAACTTCACCCGGCGCTCGACCGTCTCGGCGAACGACTCCGATAGGTGTCGCGCATCGCTGGCGAGCGCGGCTTTGGGCTTTGCGAGATTCTGCACGCTTGCAGGATCGGCCGCCATGTGGCGGCCCCAGTGGAACGCGGCCTTGTTCATGGCGACCGCTTCGCCATTGAGCTCGATCGCTTTCTCGATCGCGGCCGCGGACAATGGTATCGCCCCGAGCTGATAAGCATAGCCGACCATGAACATGTTGGCGCCGATCGATTGGCCGAACAAAGCGGCGGCGATCGCGGAGGCGTCGATAAAGTGCGTCTTTTCGGCGCCGGCGTCGGCCACGATGGTTCGCTTCAAGCGCTCGCTCGGCAGCGAGAAATCGGCATTGCGGGTGAAATCGCCGGGCAGGAACTCCGCCGTATTGACGACCACCTCGGTCATGCCGTGCTTGACCGAGGCGAGAATTTTGCGCGTGCCGGCAACCACGATGTCTCCGCCGAGCACGAGGTCGGCGCGTCCGGCGGCGACGCGGATCGCGTGAATCTTGTCGGGACTTTCGGCGATGCGGATGTGGCTGAACACCGCGCCGCCTTTTTGCGCGAGCCCGGCCATGTCGAGGACGCCGATGCCGCGGCCCTCGAGATGCGCCGCCATGCCGAGTACGCCCCCGGTGGTGACGATGCCGGTGCCGCCGACGCCGGTCACGATGATGTTATAGGTCTGGTCGATGGCCGGCAGCTTCGGCTCGGGCAGCGGCGGCAGGTCATGATCGCCGGCGACGCCGACGCCCTTCTTCAGCGTGGCGCCATGCACGGTGACGAAGGACGGGCAGAAGCCTTTGACGCAGGAGAAATCCTTGTTGCAGCTCGATTGATCGATGGTGCGCTTGCGGCCCCATTCGGTTTCCAGCGGCTGCACGGACACGCAGTTCGATTGCACCCCGCAATCGCCGCAGCCCTCACAGACGAGTTCGTTGATGATCGCCCGCTTCTCCGGATCCGGATAGGTGTGCCGCTTGCGGCGGCGGCGCTTCTCTGCCGCGCAGGTCTGGTCGTAAATCAGGACAGTGACGCCGGGGATCTCGGCAAGTTCTTTCTGTACCGCCACCAAGTCGTCGCGATGGTGGATGGTGAGCCCGCTCGGCCATTGTGTGCCGTGCGGATATTTGTCTGGCTCGTCGGTCACGACGACGACGCGCTTGGCGCCTTCGGCGGCGACTTGGTGCGCGACTTGCGGCACGGTGAGACCGCCGTCATTGGCTTGGCCGCCGGTCATGGCCACGGCATCGTTGAACAGGATCTTGTAGGTGATGTTGGTGTTCGAGGCGATTGCGGCGCGGATCGCCATGTAGCCCGAGTGATTGTAAGTGCCGTCGCCGAGATTCTGAAAAACGTGAGGGCGCTTGGAGAAGGGCGCCTCGCCGATCCAATTGGCGCCCTCGCCGCCCATATGGGTGTAACCGAGCGTCGAGCGGTCCATCCATTGCGCCATGTAGTGGCAGCCGATTCCCGCATAGGCGCGCATGCCTTCCGGCACGACGGTCGATGTGTTGTGCGGGCAGCCGGAGCAAAAATAGGGGATCCGTTGCGCAACGTCCTTGGTTTCGGCGGCGATGCGTTGGAACTCCTTGAGCCGGGCGACGCGCGCGGCGATCTCATCATGGCTGCGATATTTGAGCAGCCGGTCGCCGATGCAGATTGCGACCTCGTTCGGATCGAGCGCGCCCTTGACTGGAAACAGCCAATTGCCCTGCTCGTCCTTCTTGCCGATGCACAGCGGCTGGTTGGCGGTGCCGTAAAGCTCTTCGCGCACCTGCACTTCAATCAGCGAGCGCTTTTCCTCGACGACGATGATGAGATCCAGGCCCTGGGCAAACTCCTGCAATTCGCGCCGGCTCAACGGCCACGGGCATCCCACCTTGTACAGCCGGATGCCGAGTTCGTTGCACTTGACCTCGTCGATGCCAAGCTCATCGAAAGCCTGGCGGACGTCGAGATAGCTCTTGCCGGTGGTAATGATGCCGATCTTGGGGTCGCGGCCCCCCGAGGTGATGGTGCGATTGAGCTTGTTGGCGCGCACGAAGGCGAGCATGGCGTCGCGCTTGAAATCGTGCAGACGCGCTTCCTGGGTCAGGATCGGATCGTTGAGCCGGACGTTGAGGCCGCCCTCCGGCATGGGGAAATCGGTCGGCGTGACGATCCCGATGCGATCAAGGCTCGCGTCGATGGCCGCGGTGGACTCGATCGTCTCATGCATCGTCTTCAGCGCCACCCAGGCGCCGGTGAAGCGCGACATTGCCCAGCCGTAAAGTCCGTAATCGAGCACTTCCTGCACGCCGGCCGGATTGAGGACCGGAATCATGACGTCGATGAAGTGATATTCGGACTGGTGTGCGGTCGTGGACGATTCTGCCGTGTGATCGTCGCCCATCAGCGCCAGGACGCCGCCATATTTCGCGCTGCCGGCGAGATTGGCATGGCGAAAAACGTCGCCGGTGCGGTCGACGCCGGGCCCCTTGCCGTACCACATGGCAAAGACACCGTCGTACTTGCCTTCGCCGCGCAGTTCCGCCTGCTGCGAGCCCCACACCGCGGTGGCGGCGAGGTCCTCATTGATGCCGCCCTGGAAGCGGATATCGCTTTTTTCGAGAAACCGGTGCGCGCGCTGGAACTGGCTATCGAGACCGCCAAGGGGTGACCCGCGATATCCGGTGATGAAACCGGCGGTAGAGAGCCCGTTGCGGCGGTCCAGCTCCCTTTGCATCAGGCATAACCGCACCAGGGCCTGGAACCCGGTGACGAACACTCGGCTGTGGCCGAGGTCATACTTGTCATCGAGGTTGACGCTTCGCAAAGACATTGGGTGGCCCTCCGGAGGGCCAGTTTGCCCTCACGAAATCGAGATTGCCAGAGGGCTCGCGGAACACCGCTGATATAAGGCGGGCGGAGCAGGCGGCAATGCCAAACCGCTGTCGGCAGGGTAGGCCAAGGAGCGCAGAAGGTCGCAGAAGAGTTGCATGACAGCCGCACAAGAGTCGCATGACGTCGCACAAGAGTCACAGTCTTTTGTGCCGTCTCTTGCCGGCGGAAGGCTTCCTCTCGGGCACCAGGCGACGAAGTAAGCAACGCCCAGCGCTGCGGCGATTGCGAGCACGGCCAGTAAATAAAGCAGTTTTCGCCCGCCGGCCTTTCGTTCAAACTTTATTTAACTTGACCGGGCCTCTGCCGTGCTATTTTGCCCTGAGATTGCATTTGATCTCGGTAGGTTTTTCCAAACCATTTCTGCTAGTATTTTGTAAGCCAATACAGATGCCCGCGATTAACGTGAAATTTCGTTTTGCTGGGCTAACCAATCCACAACTGATAATTTGCGGTTGGTCGGTTCCGGCGGAAGTACAATGACGGCGTCGCTCAAAAGAACGGCTGACAAGCAGACTGTCGAGGAACTTCACACGATTCTCGCGCTGCACGCCATTGCACTCAGCGAGATGGCGCAAGGTCTTTGCGTGCTCGATGCCGAATTGAGGATCGTTCTCTTCAATCGGCGTTTTGCCGAAATTCTCGGCGTCAGCAGAAAACTGGCGCGCGTCGGTGCGCCTCTGCGCGACGTCTTTGCGGTGGTTGGCCAGCGCGAGGGTTCCGCCGGCAACGCCATGGCCGGCATGTGGAAAGAGATCGAAGCGCTGCTGGTGCAAGGCGAAGCCTTCCGGCTGCATCGGCGCGTGCGCAGCGACGACGTCGTCACCCTCGATTTCCGGCCCACCAGCGGGCGCGGCTGGGTTCTGACCTGTGAGGATCCGAACGATCAGCTGGCTTCGGCAGGGGCGCCGCAGCCGGATTTCCTCAAAGAGGTCATCGAGCACGTTTCGCAGGGAATCTGCGTCTTCGATGATGACCAGAACCTCGCTCTCTGTAATGGGCAATTCCTGCGAGTCTACGGCTTCGATTCCACGTGGACCAGACCGGGCACCAGCTTGCGCCATATCTTTGCGCACGCAACCAGCCGCGGCATCTTTTCAGATGCGACGGCCGGCGCCATCGAGGACGCGCTTGCCGCATTGTTCGCCGACGAAAAGGCCACGCGGCAGTTTCATTTGAGCAACGGTCGCGTCATCGAGGCGCGCGCGCTGCGCATCAAGAGCGGCGGCTGGCTGACCGAGCACAAGGACATCACCCGCAGGCTGTTCCACAATGCCGCGTTGCAAGAGCGCAATCAGCTGCTCGACGCCGTGCTCGATCACATGGCTCATGGCTTGTGTGCGTTCGACGATAAACTCGATCTCATCGTCGTGAACGCGCGTTACCTGCAAATCTACGGTCTGACCTTCGAGGAGGCGCAGCCCGGTACGCCCTTGGTCGAGCTCATGCGCCGCTCGATCGCCCGCGGCGTTCACCGGCCCGGCATTGGCGCCGAGGAAATGCTGGCCGATTTCAAAAAGCGTCTGATCGACGACAAAGAACCCGAGCTGCGCCGCTACCTCGCCAACGGGCGGGTCATCGCGGTGCGGCATCAGCCGATGGTCGGCGGCGGCTGGGTCGGCACTTACGAAGACATCACCGAACGCTACCGGGCGGAGGAAAACATTGTCCGCATCGCCCGCCACGATGCGCTCACGGATCTGCCGAATCGCCTGCTGTTCGGCGAGAAGATGGTCGAAGGGCTCGCCCGCGTCGCCGAAAAGAAGGGCGCGATGGCGGTCATGTGCTTCGACCTCGACAATTTCAAAGCCGTGAACGACTCGCTCGGCCATCCGATCGGCGACAAGCTCTTGCAGCAGCTTGCCAAGCGCCTGGGTTTGGCCGTCGGCGCCGAGGACACGATCGCGCGACTTGGCGGTGACGAGTTCGCCGTCATCCATCCGACCCTCGATGCGCAAGACGCAGAAAGGCTGGCGCGGGCGCTGATCAGTACGACATCGACGCCGTTCATGATCGAGGGGCAGGAGATACACGCCAGCATCTGCATCGGCATCGCCATGGCGCCCCTGCATGGCACGACCGCCGAGCAGCTGATGAAATGCGCCGATCTTGCGCTCTACCGGGCCAAGGACCAGGGCCGCAATTCATGGCGCTTTTTCGATCCCGAGATGGACGTGCAGGTGCAGATGCGCCGTGCGCTTGAAGTGGATCTGCATCGAGCGCTCTGCGCCGGCGAATTTCACCTCGATTATCAGCCCTTGATCAGTCTGGCGACCAACGACGTCGTCGGCATGGAGGCGCTCGTCCGCTGGACCCATCCGGTTCGCGGGTCGGTTTCTCCGGCTGAATTCATTCCGATCGCCGAAGAGACCGGGCTGATCGTGCCGCTGGGCGAATGGGTGTTGCGCCAGGCATGTGCGGACGCGAGGAAATGGCCCGCCACGGTCAAACTGGCCGTGAACCTCTCGCCTGTCCAATTTCGTAATCGAAACCTGGTGTCCGTCGTCATCAACGCGCTCGCCGCCGCGCACCTGTCCGCTGCGCGTTTGGAACTTGAAATCACCGAAGCCGCCTTGATGCAGAATGCCGATTCGATCGTTGGCACCCTGCAGCAGTTGCGCGGGCTCGGCGCGCGGATCGCCATGGACGATTTCGGCACCGGTTATTCGTCGCTGAGCTATCTGCGCAAATTTCCGTTCGACCGAATCAAGATCGACAAAGCCTTCATCGCCGAGGCTGATACCAACGCCGACAGCGCGGCGATCGTGCGCACCATCGCCGCGCTCGGAAAGACCCTGGGCATCGAAACGACAGCCGAGGGGATCGAGACCGTCGAGCAGCTCAAGATGGTGCGGCGCGCCGGCTGCACCGAGGGGCAGGGTTATCTCATCGGCCGCGCCCGATCTGCCGCCGAGGCGCTGAAATTCATCGCTGAATATCAGCGCGTGGTGACGGCGGCTTAGAGCGTGATCCCGAAAAGTGGGAACCGGTTTTCGGATAAGATCACGCGCAAAGAAAAAATTAGAGCGTGATCCCGAAAAGTGGGAACCGGTTTTCGGATAAGCATGCCCTCGGGGATTGACCCGAGGGATCATGCGCAAAGGAAAAATCTGGAGCCGATCCGAGTCAATCGAACTCGATCAAGCCTGCCCGCGGCCGGGTGAGTTGCCGGCCCGTCAATCGTCGATGGCAGGGCTCGCCATATCCTCCTGCAACACTCTGCCAACTTTCTTGGCGACCATGTAGCCCTCGATGACCAACAGGTCGATATTGGTCGAGAGGAAGCAACGGATGGCGTCTTCAGGCGTGCAGACGATAGGCTCACCGCGCACGTTGAACGAGGTGTTGAGGATGATCGGTACGCCGGTCCTGCGCCGGAACGCGTCGATGATCTTCCAAAACGGCTCGTTGTCGCCGCGCTCGACCGTCTGTATTCGCGCCGAGCCGTCGACATGGACCACGGCCTTGGCATTTTCGGCGCCGAGCGGTCGCGCCGGCACGACAAATTCCATGAAGTTGGAGCGGACGACGCCGGACATGTCGAAATAATCGTCGCTCATTTCGGCGAGAGCGGCCGGCGCGAATGGCCGAAACTCCTCCCGCAGCTTGACGCGCACGTTGACGACCTCGCGCATCTCGTCGGTGCGGGGGTCGGCGAGGATGCTGCGATTGCCCAGCGCCCGTGGGCCGAATTCCATCCGCCCCTGGAACCAGCCGACGACCTTGCCCTCGACGAGCGCGTCGGCAACCGCCTCCTCGACGTTATCGAGTTTGTGAAATAAGAGCTTGCCCGCGTGGTTTTCCAGGGCTTGCGCAACCTGATTGCGGCTGAACGCCGGACCGAGGCTCATGGTGCGCACCGGGGCGCTTGGCGGCGGCTGGCGCAGAATGTCGTGATAGACATATTGCGCCGCACCGATGCTGGCGCCGTCGTCACCCGCCGCGGGAAAGACGTATGTTTGCTTGAACATCTCCGAGCGGGCGAGCTTTCCGGTCATCACGACGTTCAGCGCCACGCCGCCAGAGAGACAAATCCGCTCAATGGCGTATTTGTCCTTCAGGTACGCCATGCGATCGAGCATGGCATCTTCGAAGCCTTTTTGCAGCGCCGCCGCGATATCCATCTCGCGTTGTGTCACCGGGCCGCCGGCCGGACGGGCGGGGCCGAACAGTTCCTCGACGTATTTGCCGAAATCGGGGCGCACCAGCTTCGTGGTGAGGCAGCTTCCATCCGGCTGCTGTTCGATCAGGTCCGCAAATTCCTTGGCGTAGGTCTTTGGGTCGCCGTACGAGGCAAGCCCCATGACCTTGTATTCGCCATCGAGCGGTTTGAAGCCCAGAAAGGCGGTCATCATCATATAGAGCACGCCAAGCGAACCGGGCAGCAGCGTCTCCTCGATGACCTTCAATCCGTCGGGGCCGCCGAGCGCGAAGATCGAGCTGGATTTTTCCCCGAACCCGTCGATCGTAAGCACGCCGGCCTCGCGATAGCCGGACGAGTAGAACGCGGACGCCGCGTGCGCCAGGTGATGCGGCACGAAATGGATTTTCGCGCCGCTGACGCGTCCGTCGAACAGTTCAGCGATTTCCTCAGCGATCCGCTCGTTCGATACGGTCCCGGAGTAGACTGCGTGATACGCATCGATCACGCGTTGGCGAATGTCCGGCGCAAGATGCGGCTGCATTGCCGCGATCCGCTCCTCGATGGCCTCCTTGGAAAAGTCGCAATAAAAGGCAATATGCTCGGCATCCTCAAACGAAGCGCCGACCTGGCGAAAGCAGAATTCCGCGGCTTGGCGCGGTCCGAACGTTCGGCCGCCGCGGGCGGTGGCATGCTTGAGCCGGCAGAACCGCTCCTCGGCGGCGGCGGCAGCGAGTTTGCCGTTCTGCAGAATGGCGGCGGCGCTGTCATGCCCGACGCCGTCGAGGGGAAACAGATTGAGCGGAAGATCTTCGATATTCTCGCCAAACGAGGTCAGCGCGCCGAAAATGGTGCGATAACTAAAGGAATGCCGCAGTCGCGACTTGAGTTTGCCGTCGATATCGCCAGTCCATCCATGTCTACGATGACCTGCATAACCAAGAACGAGCATGATATTGCCTCACCTTATGGATCCAGGGCTAAATGCTTATGGATCCGACGTTAGTCCTACGCGAACCTGATCTTTATTGTTTACCATGACGGTAGTTTATAAATCCGACAATTTCTTTGGTTATATATAGGTGTGTTAAGGTAAATTTCATCTGAAACGCTGCGGCTGGGCATCGAAGTCTTCCCGCGCATGAGTAGGGTCGGCGAAGTGCTGTACCGTCGCGGTGGGGAGGAGATGCGGGCAATTCCAGAGCAGCGGCAGGCCGGGATAACGCGCCTTCCGGTCCTGGCGTCGGCGCTTGCGAGCATCATTACCGGAACGGCTTTGGTCGCCACCCGCTTTGTCGTGTCGGGGTCGGATGGCTTGACCATCGCGACGCTCCGCTACGTGGTGGCGGCGTCTTGTCTGCTGCCGCTCGTTCCGGTTTTCACGCGCGTGAGCGTGAGTTTTCGCGATCTGGTGCCGATTGCCGGATTGGGGCTGCTATACTTCTGTCTCTTCCCCTGGTGCATCAGCGCGGCGATGAAATTTACCACCGCCTCCGGCGGGGCGATCGTGCTCGCTTGCACGCCGGCCGCCACCTTGCTGCTCGGAAAGCTCACCGGCCGGGAGGATTGGTCGCTGCGCAAAGGCTTCGGCGTGATCTTCGCTATACTCGGCGCCGCTGTCGCGATCGGGCATATTGGTTTCGATTTTCATGCCACCGCCTGGCGCGGCGACATGGCGATGATAGCGGCGACCCTGCTGGGTGCCGTTTACGCGATCTTCTCCAAGCCCTATCTGAAGAAATATTCCCCGCTGGTGGTCACGGCGACCGCCATGGCCGCGGGCGCGCTCGGCCTCTTGGTCTTTTGGATCGCGATCGACCTTCCCCGCGGATTGCCGCATTTGGATGCCGCCGGCTGGCTGACGATCGCCTATATCGGCATCGCCGGCGGCGCCTTGTCGTTCTTTCTCTACGCCTGGTCGCTCGGTCAGACTGCGCCTACGACCACGATGATCCTGCTGCCGCTCAATCCCGTCACCGCCGTCATAGCCGGGGGGCTGTTCCTGCACGAACCGCTGAGCGTCGAGCTGTTTTTGGGGCTGATCCTGGTCGTTATCGGTATCTTCCTTGTTGTCGGCTTTAATGGAACTGGAAAGAAGCCGGTCTATGCGGCTACGGGAGCGGGACGATGAAGGCCATTCTGCTCAGCAACATCAACATGCAACCGCTCGTCCGCGCGCTGCGGCCGTGGGACATATCGGTCGGGACCTATAACAGCCTGCTGGCCGACCTTTCGACGGCCGGCTCGCCGGCCGCCGCCGCCGAGGTGACGCATGTCTTTTGTTTGTATGATTCCGATACGCTTATGGGCGATGCTTTCTATGGCGACGGGCCGCCCGAGCGCTGCGACATGTTTCTGCAGGCGCTCGATGGCTTCTGCGCGCGGCACACCGACAAGGTCGTGGTCGCCAATCTGTTCTCGTTCAGCTCCAATCGCTGGCTCGGCTTCGCCGACGTCCTGCACGCGGATTCGCTGCGGGGGCGGCAGGCGGACTTGAATGCGAAGCTGGTCGCCATCGGTAAATCCCACCCGAACCTGCTGCTGCTCGATCTCGACCCGCTGATGCGCCGGCACGGGGAGGATGCGCTGATCTCCAATGCGTTCTGGTACACGGCGCGCATTCGCTACTCGGCGCGCATGTTCGAACTGCTGGCGCAAACCATCCGGCAGGCGATCAACGCCCATGCCCAACGCTGCAAGAAAGTGCTGATCCTCGATCTCGATGACACGCTGTGGGGCGGTATCGTCGGCGAGGCCGGGCCGCTTGGCGTCGCGTTGTCCGAGGACGGGACAGGCCTCTGCTACCGCGATTTTCAGCGCTGTATCAAAGCCGCAACGCGCACCGGAATTTTGCTCGCGATCGCGAGCAAAAACAATGAAGCCGACGCCATGGAGGTCTTCGCGGAGAACAAGATGATGGTTCTCCGGCGCGAGGACTTCGCGGCTCTCGCCATCAACTGGCGCCCGAAAGTGGAGAACATTGTCGAGATCGCCAATGAGCTCAATCTCGGCACCGACAGTTTCGTCTTTATTGACGACAATCCGGTGGAGCGCGACGCGGTGAGAAAGGCGTTGCCGGACGTTGCCGTGCCGGATTTTCCGGCCCGCCCCGAAGAGCTTGCCACCTGGTTCACGCAAAAGATCGTGCCGGAATATTTCGGCAAATACGCCATTTCAGACGAGGACGCGGCAAAGACCGAGCAATACCGCGCCAACAGGGCGCGCCAGCAGCTCGCCGCCAGCTTCGATCTCGACGCCTATCTGGGCGAACTCGGCATCGAGTGTTCGATCAGCGTCAACAAGGACGATCGGCTGACCCGCGCCGCGCAGATGACGCAGAAGACCAACCAGTTCAACCTGACCACGCGCCGCTATGAGGTCACGGATCTGGCGCGCTTCGTACGCAGTCACGAGCACGCCGTGCTCATGCTCGATTACAAGGACCGGTTCGGCGACGAGGGGGCGGTTGCCCTGGCCATCGTCGATCTTGCCGAGGGCCGCATCGATACCTTCCTCGAAAGTTGCCGCGTCATCGGCCGTCGTGTAGAGGATCGCCTGCTCGACAAGGCAATCGAGCTTTGCCGCGGCCACGGACATCAAAGAATCATCGGCGAATATATCCCCACCCGCAAAAACCAAATGGTCGCCCAATTCTACGACAGTCACGGATTCGTGACATTGTCCAAACATGAGGACGGCCGCATCACCTACGAGAAGGCCATCGATGACCGACGACCAGAAGCAGGATAAGATTCAAACGACCGTCAGGTTCATCGCAAGTACGCTGGATATCCCCGAGGACGAACTCGGTCCCGATTCGTCGATGGACAACACGCCGGCGTGGGATTCTTCCGAGCACATGAATATCTGCCTGTTGTTCGAGCAGAAATTCGGCGTGCCGATGAACATGGACATTATCATATCGGCGACCAGCATCCGTGCGCTCGCCGCGCTCATTCCGTAAACCGCAGGGCCGGGACGCGGAGACGGCCTGGCGTCCTCAGGGGCGCGCGCCGGCGGAAGGGGCTGCGCAATTGCGGCGCGCAATGCTAATCTCCGTACGTCCCGCGGAGGTTTAGCCATGAACACGCAGGTGAAGCTCGCTACCGTCGCCAAGACCGATATATTGAAGACCGATATCTCGCCCGCCGAATGGCAGGCGCGCGTCGACCTCGCCGCCGCCTATCGGCTGATCGCCCATTACGGCTGGGGCGATGTCATTTACAATCATTCCTCGCTGCGCGTGCCCGGCGAAGAGCGCAAGTTTCTCATCAAGCGCCACGAGCTCCTCTACACCGAGGTCACGCCCTCGAACCTGGTCAAGGTCAGCATGGACGACGACCTTGACGAATCCGCCGGCGTAAACCGGCCGGGGTTCACGCTGCATGGCGGCGTGCTGGCGGCGCGGCCGGACGTCAATTGCGCGGTCCACGTGCATACCGAGACCGGCATGGCGATCGCCGGACTCAAGCACGGCCTGCGCATGGTGTCGCAGCCGGCGGTCCGCTTCTATAATCGCATTGGCTACCACGATTATGAGGGCATCACCGAGGACTTCGGCGAGCGCGCCCGCATCAACAAGGCGCTGGGCAAGAACCGCGCGCTGATCCTGCACAATCACGGCTTGCTCACTGTCGGCAAGACTGCGCGGGAGGCATTCGTCCTGATGAAGTCGCTGATCGAGGCCGCCGACATTCAGCTCAGGATGGAAGCGACCGGCGGCGGATTGATCGAGATCCCGGCGGAGATTTGCGAGAAGGTCGCGCACCAGTACGAGCACCACGATGCCGGGCGCGGCTCCGCGGATTGGCCGGCTTACCTGCGCATGCTCGACGTCATCGACCCGAACTGGCGGAACTAAACATGATCCGGGAAAGTGGAAACCGGTTTTCGGATAAGATCATGCTCAAACCGGTTTTCGGATAAGCATGCCCTCGGGCTTGACCCGAGGGATCATGCTCAAAGGAAAATCCAGACCTTGATTCAATCGAATTGGATCAAGGTCTAATTGCGCCGCACCAGCGGGAATTTCAGCCGCCAGCCCGCCGGAGCGGGCCGGTCTGCCTGACCTGCGCGCTCCGAGGCGGTCCGCCTCAATATCGGCGGAATAGGCTTTCCATATTTGTTCTTCTTCGCGGGAGGCGAAAGCTCATGTGTCGGCGCGGGCTCATGTCAGTTGCGGCGGGCGCGGCGTTCGTCGTGCTCGCGATGGTGCCGCCGGCCGCGCGCGCGCAAACGCACGCGCAAACGCAAACGGTCGACGCTGCGATCGTACTTGCCGCAGACGTATCGCGCAGCATTGATGATGACGAATTTCAGCTGCAGCGGCGCGGCTACGCGACTGCGCTGACCAGTCCCCAATTCGTGCAAGCCATTCAATCGGGCGGACACGGGGCCATTGCGCTCTGCTTCGTCGAGTGGGCCGGCCCCGGTGAGCAGGCTGTGGTCACCAAATGGATGGTGATCCGCGACGGCGAAGGGGCGGCAGAATTTGCCAAGACCCTGCTCGACGCGCCGCGATCCTTTGCCGGCCGCACCGCGATCGGCGACGGCATCGATTTCGCGGTGGCGCAACTTGCCGCCGACGGCGTCACGGCGACGCGCCGGGTCATCGACGTTTCGGGCGACGGCAACAGCAATTCCGGCCGCCCGGTGACCGATGCGCGCAACGACGCGGTGGCCAAGGGCATCACCATCAACGGCCTTGCCATCATCAACGAGAAAACCGGCGGTATCGCCGGAACCTTCCTCTATTCGCACACCCATCCGCTCGGCGGGCTGCCGAACTATTACCATGACAACGTGATCGGCGGGCCCGGCGCTTTCGTGCTGCAGATCGTGAACTTCGATACCTTCGCCCAGGCAATGACCAACAAGCTGCTCGCCGAGATTTCGCAGGCGGCGCCACCGTCTGGGCGCCGGCGCGTAGCAGCCGCGCCGTCGCGATAATTCGGGGTTTTTAGTCTAGTGTGGTGGATTTGAAGTTCCTAAGATCCGGCGGCAAACTCGAGTAGGAACTTCAAATCCAAAAAACCACACTAGAATCATTAAATTGCTAGTGTCCCTCTGATTCCGAAGTTCGCATCAAAGCAGCCGCCAACACATGCGAACTTCGGAATCGGGACACTAGCTTATTGTTGGAGCATGATCTTTTCCGAAAACCGGTATCCACTTTTCGGGATCATGCTCTGGAACGCGGTGCGATGAGCGTCCCGCAGGACCGCAGCCGAGGCTCTGTTGCCCGGTTAATAAATCGCGCGAATGACATAATCCGGAGCAACTATTGTGCTTCTATCCGGAAGGGACCACGCACCAATCGCAAGGGGGCAGTCATGAAATTGAAAAGCATCATCGCGGTGTCGGCTCTTGTCGTCATGTCGGCGTTTGCGCAAGCGCAGCAAGGACCGCCGCCGAACGTTCCCGCGCCGACCAAGGCGGACGTCGAAAAGGTCGTTGCGATCATCAGCGCCGACCCGGCAAAAATCCAGGCCTACTGCCAGATGGGCAAACTCAACGACCAAATGGCCGAGGCCGATCAAAAAAAGGACCAGAAAACCCTGGACGCGCTCGGCAAGCAGTCCGACGCGCTGGCTGCGAAAATCGGTCCCGAATACATCAAGCTGATGGAAGGGCTCGATCAGGTGGATCCGAATTCCGCGTTGGGGAAACA
>JASHVN010000505.1 GCA_030044555.1 Xanthobacteraceae bacterium
TTCATGAACAGCACGTGTTCTTGCGCGCGCCGATACCAGGCCTTCGCGTTGTCGGCGAACTTGCCGTAGAAATCGTAATTGGCGCCGAGCGTATTCATCAGCGACGCCTTGTAGTCCGGCGAGCGCCCCATCCAGCCGTAGGACAGCCGCGCCCAGTGCGCGATGGCGTCGCGCTGGGCGACCAGCTCTTCGCGCGAACGCGCGGCGCGGAAGAATTTGTGGGTATAGCCGCCGGAGCCGGTATCGGTCGGCACCGTCAGCGACGGCTTGGTCTTGGCATCGTGCAGCGCGTCGTAAAGCCGGGCAATCGAGCGGGCGGCGTTACGAAACGCCGGATGCGTGGTGACGTCCTTGACGCGCTCGCCGTAGACATAGACTTCGCGGCCGTCGCGCAGGCTTTCCAGATATTCGGCGCCGGTGAACGGCCTGCCCTTCTCGGCGATGGCGTCTTCGCTCCTGACCCGGTCCATGGGGCTCTCCTTTGATGGTCTACCTTGGCCTAACGCGCACGGTCCTGGTGTGGCGGCTCAGAAGTCTGGCTGCACGCAGCACCCTTGCCAAGACGAGGCCGGTTTGCTTAAGTTCAGCCGGTTGAACTGATGTACATTATGAAACTGGGCTCGACCTCAACTGTCAAGTCGCTCGACCGCGGGCTCGACATCCTCGAATACGTGGCCGGCTGTTCGAAGCCGCCGTCGTTTTCGCAATTGCTGCGAAGCCTGGGCATTCCCCGCAGCAGCCTGTTTCATCTCCTTACCAACCTGTTGTCGCGGAACTTTCTGGAGCGCGATCCGCAGACCGAGCGCTACCGCCTCGGCGCGGAGATCGTTGCGATCGCAAGGAAGGTGCAAAGGCCGTCGTTGAGCGACCGGGTCACGCCGTTCCTGCGGCAGCTGAGTGTGGAGATGAGCGAGACCTGCGGCTTCTATATCCAGGTCGGCGACTCGGTCGAGGTGGTCGCTTCCGCGATCAGCACGCAGGCGCTTTCCTACACCATGAAGGTCGGCATGAATGCGCCGCTCTATGCGGTTTCTGCCGGCAAGATCGTGCTGTCGGAGCTGCCTTCCGAGGAATTGAGCCAGTATCTGGCGCGGGTGACGTTCGCGCCGGTGACGCCGCAAACGGCCCGGTCCAAGACCCGTCTGAAAAAAGAGCTGCAGAAGATCAAAGCGACGGGATTCGCCCATTCCCGAGAAGAATTCACGCTGGGAATTACCGCCATCGCCACGGCGGTGCGCAGTGAAACCAACTTCTATGGTGCCATCAATCTGGCAGTGCCCACGGCACGCTTTACGCCCGACCGAGAGACCGACTTTCGCGAGGCGTTGCGGCGAACGGCGCAGATCATCGCAAAAGAAATAAGCCGAGACCTGTGAGAATTTTGGGGGGAGCTTGCGATGATCAAACCCTGGCTGTTTGAATTCTTGCCCGAACTGGGCGGCCCAGGCCTGGAACCTGATCCGCGCGACGTGGCGGCACTCTTTGGCCGCTACCTCGATTTGTGGGCGCGTGACGAGGCGCTTGGCTTCGAAGGCATATTCTTCAGTGAACACCATTTTGGCCGGTCGTACTCGGCCTCGCCGAATCTCTTGATCGCCGCGCTCGCCGCGCGAACCAGGACGCTTCGGCTCGGCGTCATGGGGGTCGTGCTGCCCTACTACCATCCGACACGGGTGGTAGAGGAAATCGGCATGCTGGACCATTTGACCTGCGGTCGGCTGGAAATCGGCACCGCCATCGGCGTGCCGCAAGAGCTCGCCCGTATGAACATGACGATGGCCGAAGCCCGCGAGCGCAACGACGAGATCGTCGCGGTGATCGACGCCGCGTTGGCGAACCGTGTTGTTTCCCACAACGGCAAGTACTTCTCGTTTTCCGATCTGCGCCTCCTGCCACGGCCGCTGCAGCAACCCTCGCCGCCGCGGTGGACGACCGTCGTGAGCGCGGAATCGGCACGGCGGGCGGCGCGGCGCCGGATCAAGATCAGCACCGGCTTTAATTCCGCACCGATGATCAAGCGCATCTTCGATGCCTATCGCGAGGAGGCCGACGCCGCCGGCTTTGCGGCCGGCCCCGAATATCTTGCGCTGCGGCGGCGCGTGACCTTAGCGCCGACGAACGAGGAAGCGCACGCCCGCGCCAAGGCCGTGGCCGATCGCCTGAAGGCCTTCGTGGCCGAGGACGAACGCCTGAATGCGAACGTACCCGACGCGCCCGCGCCCACAGGCGGCTTCACGCTGAGCGACGACGAGTTCATTACCGGCACGCCGGACGAGGTGGCGCAAAACATCATCGCGCAATGCCGGACCGTAGGCGCCGGACATTTCCTGGCGGTGCTCAATTGGAGCGCGCCGGTCGACGAGGTCGCCGAGGCTCACGCGCTGTTTGGCCTCAAGGCCATTCCGCTGTTGCGGAAGGCCTTGTGAAGCACCCTGCCGCCACCAAGGAACTTGGCGCTTATTGCCGTCCCGTCGCACCCGGCGACGACAAGTGACGTCATTGCGGCGCGATTATTGCACGTCCCGCGGCAACACATCGCGGCGGCGGCGGCTCACCACCCGCGCGCCGCATGACAGAATGCCGCGCGTTGCCGCTCCAGCGGGCCCCTGTTAAGACTTTGCCGGATTCGGCGGGAAAGACTGAACATAAAGGCTTGGACGTAAAGGCCTGGATGCATGGATTATTTCGTCCAACAGCTCATCAACGGCGTCACGCTCGGTTCCATCTACGGCCTGATCGCCATCGGCTACACCATGGTGTTCGGCATCATCGGCATGGTGAATTTCGCCCACGGCGACGTGTTCATGGTGTCGGCCTTCATCGCACTCATCGCCTTTCTCATTCTTACGGCCTGGCTCGGCATCAGTTCGATCGCGCTGGCATTGTTCATCGTTCTGATCGTGGCCATGCTGTTTACCTCGCTGATCAACTGGACCATCGAGCGCGTGGCGTACCGGCCATTGCGCGGCTCGTTTCGCCTGGCGCCGCTCATCTCGGCGATCGGCATGTCGATCTTTCTGTCCAACTTCGTGCAGGTGACGCAGGGGCCGCGCAACAAATCGATCCCGCCCATGGTGCAGGGCGAGTTCGTCCTGCTCAACCGCGACCATTTTCCGGTCACGCTGTCCTACAAGCAACTCATCATCTGGGGCCTCACCGCCGTGCTGCTGCTGGCGTTCTGGTATTTGGTGGCGAAGACGCGGCTCGGCCGCGCGCAGCGCGCCTGCGAGCAGGACCAAAAAATGGCGGCCCTGCTCGGCATCGACGTCGACCGCACCGTTTCGATGACGTTCATCATCGCCGCGGCGCTCGCGGCCGTCGCCGGCACCATGTACCTGATGTACTATGGCGTCGTGACTTTCTCGGATGGCTTCGTGCCGGGCGTGAAAGCCTTCACCGCCGCAGTGCTCGGCGGCATCGGCTCGCTGCCCGGCGCCGTGGTCGGCGGGCTGATCATCGGCCTCATCGAAACGCTGTGGTCGGCGTATTTTTCCATCGACTACAAGGACGTTGCGGCCTTTTCCATCCTGGCGATCACCTTGATCTTCCTGCCGCAGGGCCTGTTCGGCCGGCCGGACGTCGAAAAGGTTTGAGATGACGGCGCAGGAGACAGCAAGACGCGTCGATGCGGTCGGCGCTCTGCGCGACGCCGCGCTGACCGGACTTA
>JASHVN010000506.1 GCA_030044555.1 Xanthobacteraceae bacterium
CGATGACGCGCGGCGCCTGATCGCCGACGGCACCATCGCCGGCGGCATGATCCCCAAGGTCGAGACCTGCATCGATGCGCTCGAACGCGGCGTCGAGGGTGTGGCCATCCTCGACGGCAAGGTGCCGCACGCCGTGCTGCTCGAATTGTTCACCGAGCTCGGCGCCGGCACCCTCATTCACCCCTGATCCGTCATGGACGCGCCGCAGCCGCAGGAGCGGCGTCTTGCGCTCATGCCCGGAATCATCGCCGCGACCTCGTTCGCGGTCTCAGACGCGCTCGCCAAGCTGGTCTTTGCCAGCGGCGGCGATGTGCTCACGCTGGCGCTGATCCGCGGCATCGTCGGGCTCGGCATTCTCTTCGTTTATCTGCGCGTCGGGCCGCCGCTGAAGCCGGATACCGCGCGCACGCGCACGATTGCCCTTCTGCTCGGGCTGTTGTTCGCCGCCGTCGTCTACGGCTTGTTCGAGGCCATCGCGCTCATCACCGTGCCGATCGCAGTGCTGACTTATTTTATTTATCCGCTGCTCACCGGTATCGGCGGCTGGATGTTCGGCGTGGAGCGGCTGTCATGGCAGGGCGCGCTCGCCGCGATCGTGGCGTTCTTCGGCCTTGCGCTGATGATCGGCGCCTATCCGCACCATCTCTCCACGCTGGGATTAGCTTTGGCCCTGGGCGCCGCTTTGTCGCGCGCGGTGTTTCTCCTGGTCGCCCGCGCCGAGCTGCAGCAGGCCGATCCGCGATTGACGACGTGGAATTCGCTGATTTCCTCGACCGCGGTGTTCGCCATCGCGGCACTGCTGACGATGAAATGGCAGGCGCCGCAGGACGCCGTCGGCTGGATCGCGGTCATCATCGTCTCCATTGCGACGGCGAGCGGGATATTGATGCTGTACGTTTCGACCAACCGTATCGGCCCGTTTCGCACCGCGGTGATCATGAATCTCGAGCCGCTCTTGGCGAGCCTCATCAGCGTGCCGCTCCTCGGCGAGATCATCACGCCGCTGCAGGCATTAGGCGGCGCCGTCATGCTCGGCGCGCTGGTGACGTTCCAAATCCTGCGCTGAAGACCGCCGCCCGGCGTAGTATAATGTCGGCAACGACAAGCCGGGAGGAAGCGCATGATCCAAGAACAAAATAGCCAAGAACAAAATAGCCAAGAACAGAACGAGCAAGAAGCGCAAGGCGGGACAGCAGATGCCGGCGGCGCGAAGCGCCGGCATTTCTTTGCTTGTTCCTGCTGCGGACCGTCACGGCGGACATTTTTAGCTGGCGCCGCGGCCTTTGCGGCGAGCGCGGCGGCGCCCGGAGGTGAAAAGTCGGCGCAGGCCGCGCCGGCAAAATTGATCGACACGCATCATCATTTTTATCCGCCGGCCTATCAGAAGGCCTGGGCGGCTTGGGAGGATCAGCGCAAGATTCCTCATCTCGGCGTTCAGCTTGCCTGGACGCGCGAGAAGGCCTTTGACGCGATGGACAAAGCCGGCATCACCACCGGAGTGCTGTCGCTGCCGTCGACGCCCGGTGTCTGGTTCGATGCCGGTGCCGATAAGGCACACGATATGGCGCGCTTGTGCTGCGATTTCGCCGCTGAGATGGTGCGCGATCGTCCTGGCCGCTACGGCCTGTTCGCGCCGCTGTCGATGCTCGACATCGACGCCACGCTCAAAGAGATCGAATACGCCTTCGACACGCTCCACGCTGACGGCATCAACCTGCAGAGCAATTACGGAGACAAATGGCTGGGGCACCCGGTCTATAAGCCGGTGATGGAGGAATTGAATCGCCGCAAGGCGGTGGTGTTCGTGCACCCGCTGGTGGCGAGCTGCTGCGCCAATCTTTCGGTCGGCGCTTTCCCGGCCGTGATCGAGGTGCCGCACGACACCACGCGCACCGTCGTCAGTCTGCTGCTGTCCGGCACCTTTGCGCGGCAGCGCGACATCAAATGGTTGTTCTCCCACGGCGGCGGCACGATTCCGTTTCTCGCCGGCCGCATCGAAGCGTTCTACGACAAGAAGGGACGCGCCCCGGGCGGGTTTGCACCTGACGGTATCGAAGCCGAATTCCGCCGGCTCTATTACGATACCGCCAACGCGACGCATCCGGCCGCGATGGCGGCGCTGCAAAAGCTGGTGCCGATCTCGCAGCTCAGCTACGGCACCGATTATCCATATTTCCCGCTCGATCAGATCAACGCCCTGCGGCAGCTCAACTTGCCGCAATCCGATCTCGACGCGATCGCGAGCGGCAATGCGCAACGCCTCATTCCACGACTTGGCGCATGAATTGGCGCATGATTTTGCGCATGAATTGGCGAGCGATAGCAGGCGCAAACGAGAACAACAACACGCGCGCGGCGGGACGATTTTGCCGCGCGCTCGCCTGTGCGCTTGTTCTCTTTGCTGCTGCCACAATACCGGCGTTGGCGCAGGCTCCAACGCCGGTACCTTCGCCGCATCCGGCGCCGGCCAGCGTATCTGTTGCGCTCGTGCTCGCGGTCGACACGTCCGGCAGCGTCAGCATGGGCCGTTTCGAACTGCAGAAACAGGGCTACGCGACCGCGTTCCGCAATCCGCAGGTGCTCAACGCCATCCGCTCGCTCGGCACCCAGTCGATTGCGGTGACCATGTTTCAATGGACCGGGCCGCTTCTCCACGTCGTTGTCGCCGACTGGACGCTGATCAAGGATGAGGCGAGCGCCGCTTCGTTTGCCGGCACGATCGATGCGGCGCCGCGCCGGCTGTTCGGCGGCGGCACCTCGATCAGCGGCGCTATCGACTATGCGCGCGTGCTCTTTGCGCAGAG
Organism: Xanthobacteraceae bacterium; assembly: GCA_030044555.1. Taxonomy (GTDB): domain Bacteria; phylum Pseudomonadota; class Alphaproteobacteria; order Rhizobiales; family Xanthobacteraceae; genus BOG-931. Next base: position 2,805 of record JASHVN010000506.1, read on the forward strand.
CCCTTACAGCGGCGCGCGGCGCATTATCGATATTTCGGGCGACGGTTCCAACAATAGCGGGCGGCCGGTGACGACGGCGCGCGACGAAGCGGTAGCCGACGGCATCGGCATCAACGGGCTGCCGATCCTGACCGTGGAACCCGGTCTCGACCATTATTACCATGATAACGTCATCGGTGGCCCGGGCGCGTTCATGATCCCGGTGGCGAATTATGACAATTTTGCTGATGCAATTTTGAAGAAATTGATCAATGAAATTGCCGCGGCGGAGCCAGCTTCCGATCAAATAATCATGAAGTAAGCGTCACAAACTCGGCCAAGTTTGCGCGAAGACTTGGCGAAGAAGATTTGGCGAACTCGGGTGGCCAAGTCATCGGGTAGCCAAGTCGGGTGGGCAAATTGGTGACCATGTCGGTCATGCCCCCCTTGCCCACGCGGATGTTGTCAACGCGGTAAGAGCCGAGCATGCGCGGGTTTCGCACCAATGCCTTCGATCCGCCGACGCTGATCGTCGTGGAAGCCGCCTTCGACGAAGCCTGGCTGACGCTCAAGTCGATCGGCAATACCTCGATCAAGCCAGATGAACTGGCGCGCTCGGTGTTGCGGCTTGCCATGGAGGGTGAGCGTGATCCGGTGCGTCTGCACGACGGCGCGCTCCAGGCCTTGATTCCGGCAACGGCCTGGCGCGAGGCGAGCTGAAGATCCGAACGCGATGCGTTCGGAAAAATGCCGGCGATGCGATCGCCGCCTCGCTCAAACCAATGCATCAGGGCGATATCCGATCGACTTGGCACACAGAATCGTCATTGCGAGGAGCCCGAAGGCGACGAAGCAATCCAGAGTCCCAGTTCTCGGCCCCCTGGATTGCTTCGCTTCGCTCGCAATGACGATTCAATCTGATCGGACTTCGCGCTCACTCGGAATTCGCACTATGGCGCCTACACGCAGAAGTGCTATAGTGGCTTTGCCGCCAACACGGCCGGTATGTCTAACCTTGGACGAGGACGATCCTTGATGCACGGGGTCGCTCCCCACATGTGCGGTCAAGTAGCCCTTCCACTGTTAGGCGGAGGAGCCGGGGGTCGCTCCCCCGGCTTCCTCGGCAGGCCTGCGTGTCGGCGCCGCACACGTCCCGCATAGTTACCCCGCATCGATCGGCGTGGAACACGGGGCTCAGATCGCTTGCCGCCCCGATGTTGCTTAAAGCTTCTACCGCTTAAAGCTTCGAGCCGCCGTCCACCGCGACGATGTCGCCGCTGATCCAGCGAGCAGCGTCGGACGCGAGGAAGGCAATAACCGAAGCCACGTCGGCGGGCTGGCCGATTCGCTTCAGCGATTGCATGCTCATCACCGTCGCGCGGCCGTCTTCGGTCTTGGTGAAATTCGACATGTCGGTGTCGATCACGCCGGGGGCGACGGCATTGACGCGGATGCCGCGCGGACCGAGCGCGGCGGCGAAATATTTGACCAGCGTGTTGATGGCGCCCTTGGTGCTCGCATAAGCGGCGAGCGTGCCGACGGCGGCGCGGGCGCCAAGCGAAGACAGGAACACGATGCTGGCGCCATCGCCCATGATCGGCAGCAATTGCTGCACCAGAAAGTACGGGGCGCGGACGTTGACGGCGAACAGGCTGTCGAAGTCCTTGACCGTCATGGTCTCGAACGTGGTGGCGTTGGAAATTCCGGCATTGGAGACGAGGATATCGAGGCCGTTGCCGACGAGGTTGCGTACCTGCGCGGCGAGCAGATGCGCGCCGTCAGGCGCGGCGAGATCGGCGGCCACCGCGTCGGCGCGTCCGCCGGAGGCGCGGATCTGATCCACCACCGCTTTGGCTTCATCGGCGTTGCGTCCGTAGTGAACGATGACGCGTGCGCCCGCACTGGCGAGCGCGAGCGCAGTGGCGCGGCCCATGCCGCGGGAAGCGCCGGTCACCAGGGCGGACTTGTTGGCGAGATTGGTCTTGAGATCGGCCATGCGGCTCTCCTCTTCGGCTTCGGCGTCCATCGCCTGCAAGTATGAAGATGATGGGAAGGTTGCCTTTGGACAAAGACTTTGTATGCTTGAACCATACTTGAAAGGTATGGGAATCGCCATGGAGCTGCGGCATTTGCGTTATTTCGTGGCTGTCGCCGAGGAGGGCGGCATTACCAATGCCGCCGAACGGCGGTTGCACACCGCGCAGCCGTCGCTCAGCCGGCAGATCCGCGACTTGGAAATGGAGGTTGGCGTCAAATTGCTGGAACGCAGCGCCCGCGGCATCGCGCTGACCGCGGCCGGCCGCACTTTTCTCGATCACGCGAGGCTCGCCTTGCTGCAGGTCGAGGCGGCGAGCGAGGCTGCGCGGCGCGCCGCGCAGCCGGAGAAGACGGCGTTCGTGATCGGCTTTTTGGCGGGGCAGGAACTGGTGTGGCTGCCGGACACGCTGCGCATCCTGCGCGAAGAAGAGCCCGCCATCGACATCACGCTGGCGAGCCAATCCTCGCCCGATCTTGCCGGAGCGCTGATGCGCGGGAAGATCGATGTCGCGTTTCTGCGGCGCGAGGCGCAGGCGCCCGGGCTGGCGTTCAAGCCTTTGATCAAGGAGCCTCTGATCGTCGTCCTGCCGGCCGGTCACCGCCTGGCTGCGCGCACGCAAATCCGGCCGCAGGATCTCGCCGGCGAGACTTACATTTCACCGACGCGCGTCGCGCCGGCATTGAAAGCGGCGATCGACGATTATGCAGCCAGAGCCGGCATCGTGCTGAAGCCGCAATATGATGCCGAGAATCTGTCCTCGGCTCTGTCTCTGGTCTCTTCGACCGGAGGCGTGACGCTGCTGCCGCTTTACGTTCAGTTGATGCTGCCGCCATCGGTGGTCATTCGCCCGCTGCAGGGCGAGATACCGACCATCGACCTGGTGCTGGGTTACAGCCGCTCGAGCACGTCGCCGCTGCTCAAGCGCTTTCTTTTACGCATCGACGAGCTGGTCGCGCATGTCGCGAAAAGCCAAGAGAAACGGCAAGATCAGGGGCGCGGCGTTTGATGCGCGGCGTCCGATGATTGCGACTTTGCGCAGTGTACGTTTTTAAGTGGCGAACGCACGCAAAGCGCAGCGGCGCTACGGGTGCGCCGCCAACATTGCGCCGCCGGCAATGAGCGCGGCGGCCAGCGTGCCGATGAATATGGCGACGAAATACGGCAGCGATTTACGCAACTTCTTACGCATCGATCGACCCCGCCCGTTCCCCGTTGCAACTGATTCGTTAAGGCTTAAAAGCATCCTCACTGTGAAAAATGGCAACACCGAGTCGCCCGAAACCAAGCCGCGCTCAGCGCGCGGCTTCGGCGGGATCGAGACCTGGGTCTTCGATCTCGACAACACGCTCTATCCGCATCACCTCAATCTCTGGCAGCAGGTCGACCAGCGCATTCGCGACTACATCGTCGATTTTCTGCATATCGGCCAGGACGAGGCGTTCCGCCTGCAAAAGGATTATTACCGCCGCTACGGCACCACCATGCGCGGCCTGATGGAGGAGCACGGGCTCGAGCCGGATCAGTTTCTCGAAATCGTGCACCAGATCGATCACTCGCCGCTGACGCCGAACCCGGCGCTGGCCGCCGCCATCGCCGCGCTGCCCGGCCGCAAGCTCATCCTCACCAACGGTACGCGCCGTCACGCCGAAGCGGTGATGCGGCGGCTCGAGATCGACGCGCATTTTGAAGATATCTTCGACATCAAGGCGGCTGAGCTTGAGCCGAAGCCGCGCCCCGTCGTCTATGAGCGCTTTCTGGCGCGCCATCGGGTCGATCCCGAGCGTGCGGTCATTTTCGAAGACCTCGCGCGCAATCTCGAAGTGCCGCACGCGCTCGGCATGATCACGGTACTGGTGGTGCCCAAGGGCACAGGCGTGGTGCTGCGCGAGGAATGGGAGCTTGCCGGCCGCGACGCGCCGCATGTCGATTACGTCACCGACGATCTCGCCGAATTCTTGCGCGGCATCGCGGCGGCACGCGGGAACTGACGGCAGCTTGACATCGTGCAAATGTCCCCCGACAAACCGCGGCAGTAGAGGTAAAGCCCAAGGCCTAATCCATGTCCGCAGCGTCCATGTCCGCAG
>JASHVN010000507.1 GCA_030044555.1 Xanthobacteraceae bacterium
CCTTCGCGCCGAAACAGCCCAGCGCGCTGCGCCACCGCGATCGGCAGCGAAAAGATGCTGTGAGCAGCCGAATAATCCTGACCGTAGCGCAGGTTCAGCGTCTGCGCCGCCGCGGCCTCAAGGAAAAAGGTCGCCGCGGCCAAGGCATAAAGGACACGGATCAGGAGCCGCCACATCTCTGTTTTCTTAACATCACGGCGTTTTTTTGGGGTATGCGCCAAGGCTAGCGCGAGCGGCAGGGCCTGTCACACGGCTCTTCCAGCTCGCCGCTCGCTCAATCAACCTCAAAATTCGTCGACAACCAAAAGTTAACCTACACTTCTTCTCCGTTGTAATTTGAAAATTGTAAATCCGGGGGCAACGCAAAAATCATAAGCCGTAAATCTATCGCTAAGGGTGGTCTCATACACTTGCAGGTTGGGGGGAAACGGGTGAGATCGATCAGCGGGTTTGGTTTACCCAAGTCTGACCATGTATCAGCTCAATATCATTGCCGACTCGCACGCCAATATTCGGGCCTTGCGCGAAAAACTCCTCGGCATCCTCGACGTTCAGTTTGTGTCGCTGCCGGAAGCGCTGGCTTCGCCTCCCGGGCCCGCGACCTTGCTCGATATTGACCTTGCCAAGCAGACGGCCTTTTCGGAAGTGAGGCGTTGGCTTGGACGCAAGCCAGCGAATGCGAAAGCAATGTTCTTGGTCGACAAGGCTTCGCGTTTGCAAGAAGCAAGGGCGTGCGCACTAGGGGCAACCGACGTCTTGCATCGACCGATTAACTACCGCACACTTCTCACCAAACTGTGGGGGGACGTTGCGTCGCTGTCCGGCGATCCCGGCAATGCGACGCTTCGCAAGTCCCCTGCGGTCTGTGCCGCCATCGATACCTTGCAAAATATCTTCTCCTCTGCCTGCCTCGGCGAACAGCTCGATGCGCAATCGATCAATTCTGCTGGCAACGCCGTCGTCAGCCACCTCGAGACGCAGGGTCTTACGGCCTGGATCGAAACCGTTCGCACCCACCACAGTGCAACCTATCAGCATTGTCTGCTGGTCACCGGGCTGGCGGTGGCGTTCGGACAGCAAATCAGAATTTCCCGCGCGGATCGCCAGCGCCTGTCATTTGCCGGCATGCTTCACGACATCGGCAAGGCGCGGATCCCGCTCGCCATTCTCGAAAAACCCGGCCGGCTGACCGACGACGAGATGGAGGTCATGAAAAAACATCCGCAGTTCGGTCTTGATGCTTTACAAACCGCGCCCGGGCTGCCCGCCGAAATGCTCGACATGGTCGTGCATCACCATGAGTATCTGGACGGCTCCGGTTATCCGCATGGCCTTACAGCATGCGAGATTTCCGACTTGGTGCGAATGATCACCATTGCCGACATATTCGGTGCCCTGATCGAGCGGCGGCCGTACAGGCCGCCTATGTCGGGAGCAGCCGCCTACAACATTCTTCTCGAGATGGGCCCCAAGCTCGACAAGGATTTGGTCCGGGAATTCCGGCCCGTCGCTGATCTCGGGCTCCGCCACTAGACCTTGATCCAATCCGGTTGAACCGGATCAAGGTCTAGATTTTTCCTTTGAGCATGATCTTTCCGAAAACCGGTTTCCACTTTTCGGGATCATGCCCTGACGCTTTCGCGCCGCGGGGCGGTGTGCTTACACTCCGCCCATGGCAACCCGCGCGCGAGCCCGCGTCCTTGGCGCTACGACCCGCGCCGAACCCACGCGCGCCGTCGCTCTCGCGCCGGATTGGCGCGCCATGTTCGCTGGCGCGCTGGCGCAGGAGATCGAGGGGCAGCGGTTCTTTCTGTGGATTCCAGTCGCGGCAATAGGCGGCGTCGCGCTCAATGTGGCGGCCGACCGCGAGCCGGTATTGTGGCTGCCGGCCCTGCTCGTGGCGATCAGCGCCGTCCTTGCTTGGATCTGCCGTGCGCGGCCGCTCGCGCTCGGCATTTGGGTGGCGCTTGCGGCCCTGTCTGCCGGCTTTCTCTCCATGGGATTGCGCACGGCGCGGGTCGAGACGCCGATGCTCGACCATGTCCGCACCGTTAAATTGCGGGGATTCGTCGAGGAGGTCGATATCCGCCCAACCGGCGGACGCTTCATCGTCCGCGTCGCCGATGCCGGCAAGCTGGCGGCTGACCTCACGCCGCGCCGCGTGCGCGTGACCACGCGCAAGACGCCCGATTTCTCCGCGGGCGATTATGTGGCGCTCACCGCGCGACTTTGGCCGCCGCCGACTGCCGTTTTGCCTGGCGGCTACAACTTCTCGCGCGACGCCTATTTTGAAGGCATCGGCGCCGTCGGCATGACGCTGGGTCGCGTCTCGGTTCTGCCGCCGCCGCGCGACGCGCCCTGGCTGCAGCGCCTCTTCGCCGCGATCGACCGGGCGCGCAATCGGCTCGCGGTGCGCGTCGACACCATCATCGGCGGCGACGAAGGCGCAATCGCTGCGGCGATGGTCACCGGCAAGCGCGATTTTCTCTCGGATGACGCCAAGGATCTCATCCGCGAGGCCGGCATTTTCCACATCATCACCATTTCCGGCCTGCAGATGACTTTGGTGGCCGGCATTTTCTTCGCCGTCGCGCGGCGGCTGCTCGCGTTGTCGCCGACGCTGGCACTCAACTATCCGATCAAAAAATGGGCCGCCGGCTTCGCCATGGTCGGATCGTTCCTCTACGACCTCGGGACCGGCTCGCGCGTCGGCACCGAGCGCGCCTTGATCATGACGCTGATCGTGCTCGGCGCCGTCATCCTCGACCGCCGTGCGCTTTCCATGCGCAACCTCGCGCTCGCGGTGCTGGCGATCATCGCGCTCGAGCCCGATGCCATTCTGGGTGTGAGTTTTCAGCTCTCATTCGCCGCAGTCGCCGCACTCATTGCCGTGATGGAAGCGCGGCTTGTGGTCTTCGACCACCAGGCCGATCCAGTCGGACCGGCGCGCAATCGGCCGCAACGGCGAGGTGCGCTTGCGGCGCATTTGATCGACAAGCCGGCGCGCCTTGTGCTCGCCGCCTTTTGCGCCACCTGCGCCACCGCCTCGTTCATGGCCTATCATTTTCACGATCTCAGCCCCTACGTGCTGATCGGCAATCCATTGACGCTGACGATCATCGAATGCTTCGCCGTGCCGGGTGCGCTGTTGGGAAGCGCGCTTTATCCGCTCGGACTCGACGCACCAGTCTGGATCTATGTCGGCTTCGGCATCAAATTCATTCTCTTCATCGCGCGCTTTATCGCCGCGGCGCCCGGCTCGACGCTGCACGTGCGCGCCTTTGCGCCGTACGCGCTTGTCTTCCTCAGCCTTGCGGTGTTGAGCGCCGTGTTGTGGCGCAGCTGGCTGTTTCGCGCCGGCGCCATTCCTTTGGCGGCGATCGGCATCATCGGCGCGCTGAACGGTCCGCGTTATGACGCTATCATCGCCCCTTCGGGCGATTTCGTCGCGGTGCGCGCCGCCGATGGAAATCTGCAAATCATCGGCAAGCATGTTAACAGCTTTGCTGCCGAACAATGGCTTGCCGCCGACGGCGACGGTCGCGATCCGGCTTCCGCACGCGACCCGCACGCGCTCTGCGATCGCGATGGCTGCATCGCTGCACTACCTGCAGGGCGTTCGCTGAGCGTGGTGACGGCGACGCCGGCCTTCGAGGAGGATTGCACGCGCGTTGCCGTTCTCGTGAGCGCGCTCCCCGCACCGGCAGATTGCCAAGCGCAAGTCTTCGACCAAACAACGCTGGCGCTCACCGGCGCTGTCGGACTGATCTGGGATGGCTCGCGTTTCATTGTCGCGACGGACCGTTCCAGTCTCGAAGACCGGCCGTGGTCGCCGGCGCCCGCGACGGCGGCAAATGCTCGAATCATTCCCTCGCCGTCGCAGGCAAAACCAAGTGCCGACCCAGCGGACCCCTAGTTTTGCAATGTATTGGGCGGTGACATGTTTGTGACAGAACTGAGCCGCAGCAGCGGTCTATGCGCAAAAACCATGCATTTCTGACTGTTCGACATCGCCACCGCAACAAATCCATAGACAACCACGATGAGGACAGCAGCCAGCCGCGAAGTCGTCACATTTTCATGCGGCCATCCACGCGGTGGAGCCGCCTGGACGCGGCGGACAACGGACGGGGGTCCAATGAATATTCTCAAGACGCGTGGTTCCGTCGAGGGCGAGAATTCGCCGGAGGTTGAAGTAGAGGGAAATATTCGCGAATTGGTGCGACGGGACAGCACCGCGTTTCGCCACGCCGACGGTGACAGCGAACTTGCAGCGAACAGCTTGAGCGCATTGCTGCGCCGGGTGTCGGCAAACTCCGCACGCGAGATCGATAATTTGATCGGTGAATTGCGGATCTTGCGCGACAAGCTGCAGGCCGACAGCAGTCGCGTCGAGCGTGAGATCGTCGAATATGCAGCGCTGAGCCAATCGGTGATTCAGTTGACCAAAATCATCGCCGATGGCGTGACGCAGGTGAAAAAAGTGCCTGACGCTCCGAGCATCAGCGAATAACAACACATTTTCGCAGGTCTCCCGATTCTGAAGTTCGCATGCGCCGCGGAGGCTCTGATGCGAACTTCGGAATCAATCACAGGGACCCACTCGTGATTTGGCGATTTCCTGTGTGGTTTTTGGATTTGAAGTTCCTGCGCGCATGCGTGTTGGTGCTCGGGAACTTCAGGTCCGCTTACTAAGGTCGCCGCAGCCCGAGCTTGGCGATTGCGCGCCAAAAACACTCGCCCTCAGAATTTGACGTTTAGTTCCGCGCGATGATTTCGCGCTCGCCGCGATGGACGAGCGGCGTCTCGGGCAGCGCGCCAAAACGGCGGCGCATGGCCAGCGCTGGCCGCCGCCGGGCGATGGCATTGCGCCGTCGGCGCCGCCACGTCGGCGCTTCGATACGCAAGAACGCGCCAAGCCGCACGAACGGCTCCCG
>JASHVN010000508.1 GCA_030044555.1 Xanthobacteraceae bacterium
ATTGTCAACGGAAATGCGCCTAGAGCAGACCCCGAAAAAGCCTGCCCCCCGGACCTGATCCGGGTGTGGATACCGTTTTTCGGAAAAGGTCATGCTCCAACAAACAGCCAGAGCGGAATGACGATTCAAAGTAAACTATCCCGCTCTGAGGACGACGTGGTGTTTGCTCAACGTCCTGCCTGATCGCGGGGACGCCGCAGCTCGGGGAAATTGTAACTCTGCCAGCCCGGCACGTCGGCGACGTCCGCGAACGTCTCGCCGAACGGACGCGTCGCGTCGATGCCGACAGCCGAGGAGGTGCGTGCCGCAAGCGCCGCGCCCTCGCCGACTGAAGGATCAAGCGGCCCGGCTGGCGTCGATGGCACGACGAAGACGTCGTGTTCGGGGCGCACGCGAAACGACATCGCCCACTCGACCTCATCGGGATTGTAGATGTCGATGTCGGGCTCGACCGCGATCACCCATTTGGGCCGGATGTTGCTCGCCATCGCGGCGAGGATCGCCTGCCGCGCCTCGCCGGCAAAGCGCGGCCGCATGGCGATGACGACGTAGAACGAGACCCCGCCTGAAGGCGGGATGGCGACGCGCTCCACGGTGGGAAATTGCGCCTTCAAGGTGCGCCACACCGACGCCTCGAACGGGATTTCCTTGAGGATGTGATTCTCCGTCACCGGCTTGCCGGTCAGGAGCCCCTGGAAATACGGGTTCTTGCGATGCGTGATGGCGGTGATATGCGCCACCGGCTTCGGTGACGCCGGCGTGTAGTAGCCGGTATATTCGCCAAGCGGGCCTTCCATGACGGTCTCCCCCAGATCGACCTCGAACTCGATGACCACTTCCGCGGTCGCCGGCACTTCCAGATCAATGGTCTTGCAGCGCACAAGTTCGACCGGCGCCCCGCGCAGACCGCCGGCCACCTGCCAGTCATCCGTAGCATCCGGCGATTGCACCTGCGCCGTATAGGCGAGGATCGGATCGGTGCCGAGCACGATCGCGGCCTGGGGCTTGCGTTTGAGCTCGCGGCATTTCGCCAGATTTTTGCCGAAGCGATGGAACGGCTGCGCCAGAAAGGACATGGTATTCTTGCCGGTGATCTGAAAACGGTAGTGCCCGACATCGGCCATGCCGGTTGCGGGATCCTTCGACACCACGATCCCCGCCGTGATGTACGGGCCGCCGTCCTTGGGGCTGTAGGTCGGAATCGGAAAGCGCGACAAGTCGATGTCGGCGCCGGTGAGGATCACCTCCTGGCACGGTGTGGCGCCATTGAGAAGAAGCGGCGGCATCGGGTTGTCGAGGCCGTGCAGAACCTTGGCGAAAATCGTGTCCTCGTCGGCCTCGAATGCGAGCAGCGCCTTGCTGCGCGTCGAATAGAGCCCCGCGGCCAGTGGAAATTCCGTCCCGTTGTTTTTAAAGATGATCGCGGGGCCGTCGTGGACATAACTTTGCTTGAGCGCCTTGCCGACTTCGTATTTGAGATCGACCGGCCGCGTCACTTCGATGAGATCACCTTCCCGCCGCAGCGCGTCGAGGAACTGGCGAAAATCCTGATACGGCATGATTTGCTCCTTTCGCTGCGCGAAATTCAGATGAAGACCAGAACGAGAGCGAGGATGGCGGTCACCACCAGCTGCAGGATCTGCCACGGCAGATTGATGCGGAAGATTTCCCAATCGCGGCCCTTCACATCGACGAGGTGGGTGCAATAGGTGATCTGCGCCGGCTTCAGCGGATTAGGCGGGCCCATGGTGATGACGTTGACGATGCCGACGAGCAGAACCAGCGGGATACCGAGCGCTGGAGCGACCGGAATCTGCATGTGCGCGAACAGAAAGTCTGCAGGCAGGCCCTGGCCGAAGGCCATGCCGCCGAGGAAAGCGAAGAACGGGAACAGCGCCGTATAGATGACGCCGCCGCCATTCGACAGGGCGCGGCCCAGCATGGCGATCTGGCCGGTGTCGACCATCTGGTAAACCATCGCGCTGCCGATGAAGAGCGTGACCAGCGCGCTGACGCTGCGCGTGCTGCCAGCGGCGACGTCGGCGACGACGTGGGCGGGCTTGCTGCGAAACACGTAGCAAAGCGCGGCGGTGACGAGGATGACGAAGCCGGCCGACGTGATCAGGTTGATGGTAATCGGCGCATAGCCCCAGGCCGCAACGCGAATTTGCAGATGCGACAGCGCGCGCGCGACCGGCGGAATCATCGTCACCACAACGAAGGCCGCACCAAGAACCAGCGGGGCATAAGCGCGCCAGGCGCCGGCCGGTGACGGATCGCGGGAGGCGGCCGCCGACACCGCGGCGGATAAAGGCTGCGCCACGGCCGCACCGTGATCCGCACGCCTGGCGTAAATGCCATAGCCGTAGAGCAACAGCAGCGAGCAGGCCGAGGCGGCGATCAGCGTGAGAATGTAATAGGTCGGCCAGATGATGCAGAAGGCGACGATGCCGAGCGAATTGCCGAGCCCCAACAGCCAGAATAAAATCTGCGTCTCACGCTCAAAGAAGCGGAAGCCGAGGATTTTCAGGAAGCCGGCAAGCGAGATGAAGACCAGGGGAATGCCGAACAGGCCGGATGCCGCCGCGATATCGGCAACCGGCAACTGCGTCGCCGCATTGGCGATGTTGGCGCCGATAAACAGGCTGACGAACGGGACCGACCAGGCGAAATAGACCAGATAGGCGGCGATGGCGCGCACGCCGTCAAAGCCGAGTTCGACCAGGCCGGGAATCGTGACCGGATAGGTCGCAAATCCGTTGAACGCGCCGATGAAGCCGCCGACTACGGCCACCAGGGCGATGGCGCGGCCTTCCTTGTCGCGCGCCGGGAAAATGGATTCGACAGAATCGAGCAGCACCCGCAGGAGGCCGGTGGTGCGGTAGGCCTGGCCGAAAATCATCCCGGTATAGACCACCAGGAATCCGGTCCACATGGTGAGGCCGCCCCACAGCGCCGATTCGACGCTTTTGAGCAGGCCCATGTGATAGTAGCCGTAGATGACGGCGAACTCGACGATCCAAGCGGCGAGACTCGTCTGCAAGGAATCGAGCCTGAAAACCAGAAACCCGGCCACAAGAACCGCAAACGGCAGCAATGCCAAAATGATTTCGATCGTCGCGCGCATGATCGACGCTCCTTCGGGTCAAGCCAACGTCCGATCAATTGGACGAGCGGGCCGGCCGCAGCTTTGATGTGAATCAATCGCGACGGGGCGCGCTGCGCATGGGAGCTTTGCGGCGTGCAGCGAGTCGCCGCAGCTTCAGCCGGATGCTGCGCCAGCGCTCGACAGAGGCGGCTTTACCCATCTCAGGCTCGGCCGGTTCGAAAACGTCATTGCCGACCGCAATGCGGCACTCAAGATCAATTCCAAGATGACGGCTTCGCCTTATGGGCGCGGCGTTGCCGAGATGCGAGGTTGGTCGTCGGCTCGATAGAGGAAGGGTGACGATGGGGTTACCCGCGCGCGCCGGCCTTGTCCTGCGTTCTGGTCTCGAAATCGCCGGCGTCGTGTCGTTCGTGCAATTGTTCTTCAGGCGCCCCGCTGATGCGATTGACCATTCGCCCGCGCTTGACGGCTGGGCGTTCGCCGATTTCTTTCGTCCAGCGCGTCAGGTTTTTATACTCGTGCGTCTGCAGAAACTTGCGCGGGTCGTTGTAGGAGGCGCCGTTCAACATGCCGTTGCCGTACCACGGCCAGATCGCCATGTCGGCGATCGTATATTCGTCGCCGGCGATGAAGTGATTGTCCGCAAGCCGCCGGTCGAGCAC
>JASHVN010000509.1 GCA_030044555.1 Xanthobacteraceae bacterium
CCGTGGGCGCGCGACGTCTGGGGCTATGACCCCGAAGTGCAGTTTCTTGCCAACCGCGGCTACGCCGTCCTGCAGATGAACTTTCGCGGCTCGGTCGGTTACGGCCGCGCGTTTTGGGAGGCAAGCTTCAAGGAGTGGGGCAAGAAGATGCAGGACGACGTCTCCGACGGCGTGAAGTTCGTCGTCGGCCAAGGCACCGCCGACCCCAAGCGCGTGGGCATCTATGGCGGCAGCTACGGCGGCTACGCGGTGCTCGCCGGGCTCGCCTTCACGCCGGAGCTTTACGCCTGCGGCGTCGATTATGTGGGCGTGTCTAATCTCTTCACGTTTCTAAAGACCATTCCGCCGTACTGGAAACCGCTGCTCGACATGTTTTACGAAATGGTCGGCAATCCCGATAAGGACAAGGAGCTGTTGGCGGAGGCATCGCCGGTCATGCACGCCGACGACATCCGCGCCCCGCTATTCATCGCCCAGGGCGCGCAGGACCCGCGCGTCAACGTGGACGAATCGGACCAGATGGTGGCCGCGCTGAAAAAGCGCGGCGTCGCGGTGGAATATCTCGTCAAGGACAACGAGGGCCACGGCTTCCACAACGAAGAGAACCGCTTCGAGTTCTACGAAGCCATGGAAAAATTTCTGCAAAAGCACCTGCATTGAGCGAGCAGGCTGCCGCGTCGCCTCGCGCGGCTCGCTTTGGTGTTTCGGTTTTCCAGCACATTGGGGGAACAGGTTGCGGGCCGCGGCGGTTAACAAAGGCCGATAGCGGAGGCAAACGATGAACTCTCAAGACAAGGTGGACACGCCACAGCCTCGTGAGTGGTCGGAACGCCAGACGGTTCACACCCCGGTGCTGCCGGAGCAGAACGCGCGCCAGGGCGCGACCGGACAAAATGTGCGCTACGTCCTCGGCTTCGGCATCGCCGCCATCGTCATCGTATTTCTCGTGATCTGGCTCATCTATTTTGCCTGAGCCGCGCGCGCGGCCGGCCACCGCCGACCGGACTAACGTCATGCCCGCGCTTGACGGGGCGCCCCATCGCGCATCGCGCGATGGGGACCCCGACGCGGGCATCCACGTCTGAGTGCCGCGCCAAAACAAAGACGTGGATGGCCGGAACAAGTCCGGCCATGACGGCCTCTGCGCATGATCTCTTCCGAAAACCGGTAGCCACCGCGGATCACGTCCGGGGGATCCCGATCTAATCGCTGCGTTCGAGGAGCATCTGCCGCGTCTTTTCGACCTGGCTCGCGGTCACCGGGGGCGCCGAATTGCCCCATGAGTTGCGGATGTAGGTGACGACAGCCGCAACCTCGTCGTCATTGAGTATCCAGGCAAACTGCGGCATGGCCGGCGCCGTTGGCGCGGGCTTGGTGGCGACGCTCAGCGCCCCGCGCAGCACGACGTGGAGGATCGTGGTCGGATCGGTCTGCTGCACCACCGGCGAACCGTTCAGTGAAGGAAACAGGCGGGCCTCGCCTTTGCCGTCAGCGGCGTGGCAGCCTGCGCACTCATCCGCATAGATCTGCGCACCGGCCTTCATGACCGCCTGGTCGGGCGGATCGGCCGAGGCCGTCTTGTTCGCGTTGCCGCCGGCCGATTGATCTTTCAGATAAACGGCGATGGCCTTGAGGTCCTCATCGCTCATTTTCGAGGTCGACAGGTTCAGCGTCTCCGACATCAATCCGGTCGCGGCGCTGGTCTTGTTGTGTCCGGTTTTCAGATAGGCGACGATGTCGTCGACCGACCAGCCGCCAAGTCCGCGCCGCGCATCGTCGGTGATGTTCGGGGCGAACCAGCCCTGCAGCGCATAACCCTGTAGTTTTTGGCTGGTCTCGTCCGCGCCGAGGAAGTTCTTCGGCGTATGGCACATGCCGCAATGGCCGGGGCCCTCCGCCAGATAGGCGCCGCGATTCCACTCCGCGCTCTTGTTCGGATCGGGATGGAATGTGCCCGGCGTGAAGAAAAGCTGATCCCAAACCGCCAAGGTCCAGCGCATGCTGAACGGGAATGGCAATTGGTCCACCTGCACCGGGTTATCGACGGCCGGAATGGAGTTGAGATAGGAGCGAATAGCCAATGCGTCATCGCGCGTGAGCCTGGTGTAATACGTATAGGGCATCGCCGGATAAAGGCGCGTGCCGTTCCGGCCGGTGCCCTTGGTGAGGGCGTTGACGAATTCATCATCGGTCCAGGCGCCGATGCCGGTCGTCGGGTCGGGCGTGATATTCGGCGCGAACAGCGTGCCGAACGGCGTCTCGATCGGACGTCCGCCGGCGAAGGCGTGACCGCTGCCCGGCAAGGTATGGCAGGCGGCGCAATCGCCGACGACGGTCAGATAATGCCCGCGTTCGACCTGGCCGAAATTCTGGCTGTCGATTCCGGCTGCGTCGGCGCCGGCGAGCGGCAGGCACAGCGCGATGGTGCCGAACACGCAGGCGAGCGGCCAGTGCTTCTTGTCACGCATGGACGAGCGGCCCCGGATTTTTCAGATACTGAGTACGAATCGCGTGCGCGGACCAGAAGGCGAGCGCACCCACGGTGCCGGTCGGATTGTAGCCGGCATTCTGCGGGAATGCCGTTGCGCCTTGCACGAAGAGGTTCGGCACATCCCAGCTCTGCAAGTAAATATTGAGCGCGCTGTTGTCCGGGTTGGTCCCCATGATGGCGCCGCCGCAGAGATGGGAGGTTTGGTACGCGGTTACGTCATAAGGGCCCCTGCGCGGCTGCTTGACCACCTGCTTGGCGCCCATCTTCTGCAAGATCTCGGCGTACTTGTCGGTCAGATAGGCCGACATTTTCAGCTCGTTATCGTGAAAATCGATGGTCATGCGAAGAAGCGGACGGCCGAAGCGGTCTTTGTAGGTGGGATCGAGATCCAGATAGACGTCGCGGTAGCTGTACATCGACGCGTGGCACGCGGCGCCGCAATTGATCGTGCTCAGGTAATTGTCGCGCAGCGCCTGTTTCCACTTCGGACCCCAGGCCGGCGTGTCCGGAGGCACCGCTGTCGTCTCGATCGGACGGCCGTTGGTTTGTACCTGACCGATATAGCCGCCGCCGACAAAACCCAGCGGGCCGTGATCGAAATTATCGCCGTTGAATTCGTCGATGCACATGCCGATCGCGCCGGCCGAGACGAACGGATTGAAGTTGTATTTGTCCTTGTCGAAGAAGCCGAGCCCGCCCGACACCGTCTGGTGGCTGAAGTTGCGGCCGATCTGGCCTTGCCCGGTATTGGGATCGTAGAGCTTGCCGATGCCCGACATGAGCAGCAGTTGCACGTTGAACAGCTGGAATGCACAGAGGAGAACAAGGTCGGCCGGCTGCTCGAATTCGGTCCCCGACGAGTCCACAAAGGTGACGCCGGTTGCGCGTTTTCCGGTGCTGTCGAGATTGATGCGCATCACTTCGCACTCGGTGCGCGCCTCGAAATTCGATTTGCGCAGCAGCACGGGCAGCACCGTGGTCTGCGGCGTCGCCTTGGAATAATTGGCGCAGCCAAACCATTCGCAGAAGCCGCAATAGGTGCATTGCCCGAGCGTCACGCCGAGCGGATTGGTATAGGACTGAGAGAGATTGCCCGACGGCTGCGGGAACGGCTTGTAGCCCAGCTCCTGCGCGGCTTGTGCAAACAGCGTGTGGCCATAGCCCTGCTTCATCGGCGGCGTTGGATAAGGCCGCGAGCGCACACCTTCGAACGGATTGCCGCCGGTCTGGATCGCGCCTTTCAGGTTGCCCGCCTGGCCGGAGGTGCCGCACAGATATTCGAACGCGTCATAGTGCGGCTCAAGCTGGTCGTAGGTGATGCCCCAATCCTGGATCGTCATGTCCTGGGGCAGGAAGCCCGCGCCGTAACGCTGGGTCAGATGGCTCTTCAGCGTGAAGTCGGTCGGCAGGAAGCGCCACGTCTCCGCGTTCCAGTGCACGCCGGCTCCGCCGGCGCCGTTGCCGAGCATGAATGCGCCCCAGCTGCGCACCGGCAGCGCGGTCTGGTTGCCGTTGTTGCGAAACGTCACCGAGATCTGCGAGGGCCGCAGGAACAGCTCATGCTGAATCCGGTAGCGAAGTTCGTCCTGGACATATGAAATCAGAAAATCCGTCGCGGTGTCGCGCCACGGGCCGCGCTCGATGGCAATGACGTCGAGCCCGGCATCGGTCAGTTCGTTGGCGAGGATTGAGCCCGTCCATCCCAGCCCGATAATGACAACGTCCTTATGGGGCAATTTGAGCGCCATTGTTTCTTCCTGTCAGAAAATCTCTTCCTGTCGCCAATCGAGCAATCTCAAGCCAAGACGGAATTCACGTGCTCATAACGACCAGTTCGGGTGATCGGCGATGCCGATGGCCGGCAAGGTGACGCGCTGATTGTGGCGGTCGATCCACGCGCGGTAGTCGTAATGCGTGCCGGGAAATCCGATCATTTTCCACGCCGCCAGATCTCTGTTGCCGCCGTAGATCGGATCGGCCAAAAAACCGTTCTGCGTGTCTTTCAGGATGAGCTTGAAGAATTCCTGGCTGTCGGTGCCGCCGAGTTTGAAAGTGCCGTGCTCGAGGCCGCCGATGGCTTCATCCTTTTGCGCGTCGTTCAGATCGGCAAAAACCTTGCCGCCGAACTTGTCGCGACAGGCGGCATCCAGCGCGGCCAGAGCCTTGCGGTAGTGCTGCGCGGGCGTAATCGGCGATTGCGGCCCCTGCTGCTTGGTTCCTTCTTGAAACGGACCGCTCATGTAATAGCCGGCAAAGCGGCCGTAAGGTCCAGCGAGCTGCCGGTCGATGAAGACGGCGCAACCGCAATCCTTCCCGCCGGGAGAAAGCTCGTCGGCCGGAATGAGACGATCGACGAAAGCCTCGACGGCGGCCGCTTCCTGCGCGTTAAAAAACTGCCAACCATCAGGCGTCACGCGCGTTGGCGGATCGGCCGCACCCGGAATCCACGGCAGACCGCCTTTGATGATCGCCGCCCGCGCGGATTGCAGACTGAGCAACAGCGCGATCGCGCTGGAGCCGAGGAGCTGCCGCCGGTTTATCAGAAGCACGGCTCTTCCCGGTCAATGTCCCCGCGCCGTAACTTTAATCCAGCCGCATAAATTTGGTTCCTGTTGGCGGCCTACCCGCCGAACCGCGGGATATCGGAGCTGATGCGCGGCCGCGCCGGCGACGGCAGCGCGGGCGCCAAGTCCGGGCGCCAAGTGCCGGCGCCAAGTCGGCTTGACACTGGCCGGTCAAAGCCTAGAAGATTTGCGCAAATACAGGGATTTAGCTCGCCCGTCCTAAATCGATAGTCGCAAATCGATCAATGAGCTGATCGGGGAGATTCCGCATGAGCGGTAATGGACCGAAAACCACAATCATCCGCAACGGAACCCTCATCGACGGCAGCGGCGCGGCGGCGCGGCGCAACGAGACGATCGTCATCGAGGGAAACCGGATCAAGAGCATCGGCCCGCTGCCGCCGGAGATTTCACTCGACGACCGCCGCAACATTTCAGTCATTGACGCCGCCGGACAATGGATCATGCCGGGGCTGATCGATGCGCATTGTCACGTCTCCTACGGCTACCCGATCGTCAAGGGCGAGGGCAAAGGCCGCGGCACCACGCGGCCGGAATTCTCCACGCTGAAATCCGCACGCAGCGTGCAGAAGGTGCTGCGCTCCGGCGTGACCAGCATTTCGGTGCCGGGCGGCACCTGGTTCACCGATGTCGGCGTGCGCGACGCCATCAGGCTCGGCCTGATGGACGGGCCGCGCATGTACGTCGCCGGCCGCATGATCGTCACCTATGGCTGCATCGAGGATGACGAACCGTCCTGGGAAGGCACGCCCGACCACTCGATCGGCAAGCTCTGCAACACCGCCGACGAAATGGTCACCGAGGTGCGCCGCCAGAGTAAGCACGGCGTCAATTTCATCAAGATGGCGGACAGCCGCTCCGGCGAGTCGCAGATGCTGGCGAAGGAGGAGATCGCCGCCGTGGTCGGCGAAGCGCATCGGCGTAACTTGCGTGTCGGCATTCACTCCCGCGGCGCCGGTTCGACCCGCGCCGCCGCCGAAGCCGGCGTCGACTGGATCATTCACGCCGACCTCGCCACCGACCGCGATCTCGAAGCAGTGGCCAAAGGCGGCATGCCGATCATTCCCACCGCCACTTTCCTCGCCATGGTGGTCGAACTCGGCACCAAGGTCGGCGCCGAGCAGGTGCAACTCGACATCAACCGCATGAAGCGGCACTTCGATCTG
>JASHVN010000510.1 GCA_030044555.1 Xanthobacteraceae bacterium
CCATACGGCTGGGCGTTACCGGGCTGTCGAACGCGGGCAAGACCGTCTTCATCACCGCGCTGATTCACGGGCTCCTCCGCGGCGGCCGCTTTCCGTTGTTCGAAGCGCTGGCGACGGGCCGGGTAGCGCGCGCGTATCTTGCCCCGCAGCCGGACGATGCCGTGCCGCGTTTCGACTATGAAGGCCACGTTCATGCGCTGGTCGATCAGCGCAACTGGCCGGCTTCGACGCGGCAGATCAGCGAATTGCGCGTTATCATCGAATATCAGTCGCTCAACGGCAACGAGCGCAAACTGACGCTCGACATCGTCGATTATCCGGGCGAGTGGCTGCTGGATCTGCCCTTGCTGAGCAAAAGTTATGAAGCATGGGCGTCCGAGAGCCTGACGCTGTCGCGGCAAGGGCCGCGCGCCGGCCTTGCCAAGGAGTGGCACGCCCATCTGGCAACACTTGACGCGAGCGGAGCCCAGGACGAGCAGGCGGCTCTCACCGCCGCGCGCTTGTTCACCGATTATCTGAAAGCCTGTCGCGACAAAAGCTATGCGATGAGTCTCTTGCCGCCGGGCCGGTTTCTCATGCCGGGCGAGATGGCAAGCAGCCCCGCACTGACCTTTGCGCCGCTCGAACTGGCCAATGCTGGTCCGCCGCCGCCAGGCTCGCTCTGGGCCATGATGCGGCGCCGTTATGAAGCGTACAAAGACGTCGTGGTCCGGCCTTTCTTCCGCGACCATTTTGCGCGGCTCGATCGGCAGATCGTCCTGGTGGATGCATTGGCGGCGATGAATGCCGGTCCTGATGCGCTGCTCGATCTGGAAATGGCAATCGCCCAGGTGCTCGATTGCTTCAACGCCGGGCGCAACACGCTGTTGAGCACGCTGTTGCAGCCGCGCATCGATCGGATTCTGCTGGCGGCGACCAAAGCCGACCATCTTCATCACACCAGCCACGACCGGCTGGAAGCAATCCTCAAACGCATGACCGAACGCGCGACGGCAAAAGCCGAAACGGCGGGGACCCAGATCGATGTCGTCGCGCTTGCGGCCGTGCGCGCCACCCGCGAGGCGATGGTGCGCGTCGGTCGCGAGCAGCTGCCGTGCATTCTCGGCGTGCCGTTCGCCGGCGAGGTCATTGGCGCTGACACGTTCGACGGCGAAACCGAGGTGGCGATGTTCCCCGGCGACTTGCCCGATAATCCCGATGACCTGTTTGGCGGCGGCAGCAGCGCCTTCCGTGGGCTGGCGTCGGCCTCGCCCCAAGGCGCCGACTTTCGCTTTCTCCGCGTCAGGCCCCCACATCTGGAGACAACCGAAACCGGCGCGCCCGCCTTGCCGCATATTCGCCTCGACCGGGCGCTGCAGTTTCTGCTTGGAGACCGTCTGCGATGAACAAAAGCTGGCAACATCGGCCGCCGGCCGCGTTTCGGCTCGACGATGCCGATGCGGCGACGACCCAGGTCAGATGGGCCGAAAGCCCGTCTGGACAGGCCGTGGAGGTGATTGCGGAACCCGAGAACGCTCCCCCGCTTGTTGCGCTCGACGTGCAGGCGCTGTCGCCACGGCCTCGCTTTCGCTGGGGCAGGCTGTTCTGGAGCGCTTGCGCAGGCCTTGCGTTGCTCGCCATCGGGCTCGCAATCACGGATCTGATCGAGGGGCTTGCCGCGCATAACCCGGAGCTTGCCTGGCTGGGCGCGGCGCTCGCGATCTTGGCCACGATCGCGGTGGGCGTCATCGCCGTTAAAGAAGCCGTCGGGCTCTTACGGCTGGCGACGGTCGAGCGGCTGCATCAGCGCGCCGCGGGCACATTGATCAGCGACGATCGCATCGAGGGCCGGGCGCTCGCCCGCGAACTCCTTGCGCTTACGCACAGCATGCCGCGTCTGGCGCGCAGCCGAGCCACCCTGGAAGGCCATCTCGGCGATATCATCGACGGCGCCGACATGGTCCGTCTTGCCGAGCGCGAATTGATGGCGCCGCTCGACCAGGAAGCCCGCCGGCTCATCAGCGCCGCGGCAACGCGCGTATCTGTTGTCACCGCGTTGAGCCCGCGCGCGCTCATCGACATCTTGTTTGTGCTCGGCTCGGCGCTCACTCTGGTGCGGCGGCTTGCCTATCTGTACGGCGTGCGGCCGGGCACTCTCGGTCTCGCCCGCTTGATCCGTCTGGTCATTGTCCAGCTGGCGGCGACAGGCGGGCTCGCGACCGGCGACAGCCTCGTCCAGCAGATGCTTGGACACGGCATAGCGGTCAGGCTCTCGGCGCGGCTCGGCGAGGGCGTGCTCAACGGCATGCTCACCGCCCGATTGGGCCTGGCGGCGATGGACACCATCCGTCCGCTGCCCTTTACGGCCTTGCCGCGTCCGACGCTTCGCGATCTGATGGGCGAACTGATCCGCAGTTATGGCGGCGGCGAGGAGCGGCAAAAGCTGCCGGAATCGGCCATTTCGCCGCCGCCGAATGGTTGAGACGGCGGGCCGGCAACACGACATATAGAGTTCATGCGCATCATCGGTCTTGCGGGCTGGAGCGGCTCCGGGAAGACGACACTGGTCACCAGCGTGATTCCAGTGCTGGTGCAGCGCGGCCTGAAAGTGGCGACGGTGAAACACGCCCATCACGAATTCGACATCGATCAGCCCGGCAAGGATTCGTGGCTGCACCGGCAGGCCGGCGCCTGCGAGGTCGCGGTGGTGTCGAGCCGGCGCTGGGCTCTCGTTCATGAGCTCGGCCAGGAGCCGGAGCCGCCGCTCGGCGAAATTCTGCAGAAACTCAGCCCGGCCGATCTGGTGATCGTCGAAGGGTTCAAGCGGCATGCGCATCCGAAGCTCGAAGTTTACCGGGCCTCCGTCGGCAAGCCGCTGCTCCACCCTGGCGACGACTGCATCGTCGCGCTCGCCACCGATGCGCCGCTGCCGCAGGCGAGCGTGCCGGTGCTGATGCTCGACGACATCGAGGGCATCGCCAATATGCTGCAGGCGGAAGCGCTGAGCCTCGACCAGATCGGGCCGCCGCTGGAGACGGCGTGATGGCGCAGCTGTCCGACGATTGCTTTGCCTTCAACGGCCCGCTGCTTCCGGTCGCCGATGCCGAACGCCTGATCGCTGAGCGCGTTGCGCCGGTGGACGGGCAGGCGACGGCGACATTGCGCGAGGCCGCAGGTCGCGTCCTCGCGGGCGATGTCATTGCGCCGGTCAATTTGCCGCCCTTCGATAATTCGGCGGTCGATGGCTATGCAGTGCGCGCGCAGGATCTCGACGGCGAGCGCGACAGCCGGCTGGCGATTGTCGACCGGGTGGCCGCCGGTCATTCTGCAAGCCACGCGCTCAAAGCCGGCGAGGCGATCCGCATCTTCACCGGCGCGCCGATGCCGCAAGGCGCCGATACGGTCTTCATGCAGGAGGATTGCCGCCTCGAGCATGGTGCCGTCATCGTGCCTCCGGGGCTAAAGCGCGGCGCCAACACGCGGCTCGCCGGCGAGGACATCGCAGCCGGCGCCGTGGCGCTGCCCGCCGGGCGGCGGCTTTCCGCGCCGGACGTGGCGCTTGCCGCCGCTCTTGGTCTCACGCAGTTGACTGTGCGCCGGCGCGTGCGCGTCGCCCTGTTCTCGACCGGCGATGAAATCGTCGAACCGGGCACGAGATTGCCGCACGCCGCGCTCTACGATTCCAACCGTTATCTGCTCGCCGGCCTGCTTGAGCGCTTCGGCGCCGAGGTCACCGATCTCGGCATTCTGCGGGACGATGAGCAAAAACTTGCACGCGCGATCGCCGCGGCGGCCATCGATCACGATCTGGTGCTGACCACGGGCGGCGTCTCCACCGGCGAGGCCGACCATGTGCGCGCCGCGATCGAAAGCATCGGCCGCATCGTGTTCTGGCGCGTCGCCATCAAACCCGGCCGGCCGGTGGCGATGGGCGTCATTCGCGGCGCCAACAGCGGCGATGGCTCAGCCTTCGTCGGCCTGCCGGGAAATCCAGTGGCGGTGTTCGTGACGTTCGTGCGCGTGGTGCGGCCGTTGCTGTTGCGGTTGTCCGGTGCGCTGCCTGAGCCGCTCATCGGATTGCCGGCGCGTGCCGCCTTTTCCTACAAAAAGCGCAAAGGCCGGCGCGAATATGTGCGCGTCAAGTTGCGCGCAGTGGCCGACGGCGTTGTCGAGGCGATCAAGCATGAACAGGATGGTGCCGGCGTGCTCACTTCGCTCACGGAGACCGACGGTTTGGCGGAACTCGGCGAGGACGTAACAAAAATCGAGCCGGGAGCGACAGTCAGTTTTCTGTCTTACGCGTCGCTGATCGGCTGAAACGCTCACGCATCCGGATACCGGCTGGCGATGTCTTCGGCTTGCGCCGCATCATCCGG
>JASHVN010000511.1 GCA_030044555.1 Xanthobacteraceae bacterium
TTTACCGCGCAAACCCGCAAAAGCGAAACAACGATGATCGACAACAGGTATGTGCCCGGCGCGGTCGAGGGCCGCATTTATCAAGCGTGGGAGGATGCGGGCGCGTTCCGCGCCGGCAGGCCCGAACGCGCGGCCGCGCAGCCTTACTGCATCGTGATCCCGCCGCCGAACGTCACCGGCTCGCTGCACATGGGGCACGCGCTCAACAATACGCTCCAAGACATTCTCTGCCGCTTCGAGCGCATGCGCGGGCGTGACGTGCTCTGGCAGCCCGGCACCGACCATGCCGGCATCGCCACCCAGGCGGTGGTGGAGCGGCAATTGATGGAGCGGCAGGAGCCGAATAGCCGCGCCATGGGGCGCGAAGCGTTCATCAAGCGGGTCTGGGAATGGAAGGCGCAATCGGGCGGCACGATCATCGGCCAATTGAAGCGGCTGGGCGCGTCATGCGACTGGTCGCGCGAGCGCTTCACCATGGACGACGGGCTTTCGCGCGCGGTGCGCAAAGTCTTCGTCGCGCTTTATCGCGAAGGCCTCATCTACAAGGACAAGCGGCTGGTCAATTGGGACCCGAAGCTGAAAACCGCGATCTCCGACCTCGAAGTGCAGCAGGTCGAGACGAGGGGCTCGCTCTGGTACATCAAATATCCGGTCGATGGCAGCGGCGAATTCATCGTGGTGGCGACGACGCGGCCGGAGACCATGCTGGGCGACGTCGCGGTTGCGGTGCATCCGCAGAACGAACGGCTCAAGCACCTGATTGGCAAGCATGCGATCCTGCCGCTGGTCGGGCGGCGCCTGCCGATCATCGGCGACGACTATGCCGATCCGGAAAAAGGATCGGGCGCGGTGAAGATTACGCCGGCGCACGACTTCAACGATTTCGAAGTGGGCCGTCGGCATCATCTGCCGCTGATCAACATCTTCGACGAAGAGGCAGCGCTCGATCTTGAGAACAACCAGGACTTTCTTGCCGGTGCAGCGCGGTCTGCCGATCTCGATGCGACGCTGAAGCTGCACGGCTTTGATCGTTTCGCGGCGCGAAAACAAATCGTCGAACGGCTTGAAGCGGCGGGTTTGATCGAGAAGATCGAGCAAACCTCACACGTGGTGCCGCACGGCGACCGCTCGGGCGCTGTGCTCGAGCCGTTTCTCACCGATCAATGGTACGTTGACGCCAAGACTTTGGCGGAGCCGGCCATCGCGGCGGTGCGCGAAGGCAAGACCGTTTTCGTGCCGCCGCAATGGGAAGCAACGTTCTTTAACTGGATGGAAAACATCCAGCCCTGGTGCATTTCCCGCCAAATCTGGTGGGGCCATCAGATCCCCGCCTGGTATGGCCCGGACGGCAAGATTTTCGTCGCCGAAAGCCAAGACGATGCGGTCGCCGATGCGCTCGCGCATTACACCGATATCGAGGAGATCACCGCCGAAGAGGGCCACGACATCGCCGCCGATGCGCAACGCCGCGCGCGCTTCGCCACCGAATATCTGCACCGCGACGACGACGTGCTCGACACCTGGTTCTCCTCCGCACTGTGGCCGTTCTCCACGCTCGGCTGGCCCGACGAGACGCAGGAGCTGAAGCGCTTCTATCCGACGAGCGTGCTCGTCACCGGCTTCGACATCATCTTTTTCTGGGTCGCGCGCATGATGATGATGGGGCTGCACTTTATGAAACACGTGCCGTTTCCGGCCGTTTACATCCATGCATTGGTGCGCGATGCCTCCGGCGCCAAGATGTCGAAGTCCAAGGGCAACGTCATCGACCCGCTGGAGATCATCGACGAATACGGCGCCGACGCGTTGCGCTTCACGCTCGCCGCCATGGCGGCGCAGGGCCGCGACATCAAATTGTCCACCGACCGTGTCGCCGGCTATCGCAATTTCGCGACCAAGCTTTGGAATGCTGCGCGTTTTTGCGAGATCAATGGCTGCGCTCACGATTCCGAATTCAGCGCCTATCACGCCAAGGAAACGCTCAACCGCTGGATCATTCACGAGACCGCGCGCGCGGGCAGGGAGGTCACGGCTGCGCTTGAGACCTACAAATTCAATGAGGCAGCGACCGCGATCTATCGTTTCGTCTGGAATGTCTATTGCGATTGGTATCTTGAATTGATCAAGCCGGTGCTCACCGGTCCCGACGGCGCGGCCAAGAGCGAAACACGCGCGGCGGCGGCGTGGGTGCTCGATGAAATTCTAAAACTCCTGCATCCGTTCATGCCCTTTGTTACAGAGGAGCTGTGGGACGTTACGGCGGACCACGGCACGATCGAGCGGCACCATTTGCTGGCGCTTGATGCCTGGCCGCAGTACGACCGCCTCGACGACGCTGCGGCCGAAGCCGAGATCGGCTGGGTCGTCGATCTCATCAACGCGATCCGCTCGGTGCGTGCAGAGATGAACATTCCGGCCGCGATGCCATTGCCGCTCGTGCTGGTGGGCGCCTCCCCGCAAACGGCAATCCGGGCGCGGCATTGGGCCGAATTCGTGCAGCGCCTGGCGCGCATTGGCGAAATCTCCTTTGCCGAGGCGGCGCCGAAGGGAGCGTTGCAACTGGTCATCCGCGGCGACGTGGCCGCGCTGCCGCTTGCCGGCGTGATCGACGTTGCCGCCGAGCGTGCGCGGCTCCTGAAGGAAATGGCCAAGGCGGACGCTGATATTGCGCGCGTCGACGCCAAGCTCAACAATCCCAATTTCGTCGCCCGCGCGCCGGAAGAAGTCGTCGAAGAAGAGAAGGAGAAGCGCGAGGAGGCGCTGGCCCGCAAGGCCAAGATCGCCGAAGCGCTGACGCGGCTCGAGGGCGCCACGTGAGCAGGACGGTCTGACGCCGTCCGTCAGTTTAGGCTGGAGATTTACAATGAAAGTCTTTCTTGCCGGAGCAAGCGGGGCGGTCGGGCGGCGGCTGACGCCGCTGCTGCGCCAGGCCGGGCATGAGGTGATCGGGATGACGCGTTCAGCCGATGCCGCGCGCCAGCTCGAAGCCGCCGGCGTCCATCCGGTCATGGTCGACGTCTATGACGCGGACGGGCTCAAGCGTGCCGCAATCGCCGCCCATCCCGACGTGGTGATGCATCAGTTGACCGATCTGCCGCGCGTGCTCAACGATGAGGCGCAGCTCGCGGCCGCGTATCCGCGCAACGCCCGCATCCGCACCGAGGGCACGCGCAATCTCGTGGCCGCTGCGCAAGCCGCCGGCGCGAGCCGCTTCATCGTGCAGAGCGCCGCCTTTGCTTACGCGCCCGGCAAGGAGCCGCACCCCGAGACCGATCCGCTCAACCTGGTGGACGGACCGCGGCTGGAGACCGTTCGCGCCGCCGCGGACATGGAACGGCAGGTGCTGGAGTCCGGCATGGAGGCGATCGTGCTGCGTTACGGCTTGTTCTACGGTCCCGGCACCTGGAGCGAGGGTCCGGCCCGCAAGCCGCCGCTCCATGTCGATGCCGCGGCCCATGCGGCGTTTCTCGCAGTGAGCCGCGGCAATACCGGCGTCTACAACATCGCCGACGATGACGGCACGGTATTGATCGAGAAGGCGCGCAAGGAGCTCGGCTTCGATCCGGCTTTCAGGCTGAGCGCTTAGCGCCG
>JASHVN010000512.1 GCA_030044555.1 Xanthobacteraceae bacterium
AGACTTTGAATGCTTCGAGATCGGCAGGCCTAGCCTGGCCACCGGCGAAACGCACGACCCAGTCATGAGCCTGCCGGTCAACCTCCCCTAAGAGAGTAGCTGAATCCTGTGGAATCTCTGTATTCATTCGTGCATATATCGGTTGAGAGGCGCTCGCCGCAGCTGCGCTAGCCGCTGCCGTCGCCTTCAGTTCTAGATCCTTTTCGTAGCCTGGGACCGAATCTCTTTACGACCGTTCGATCCAGGCGAAGCGCGCAAAATGCGAGTGCGTGCTTCAACTCCATCTCGACAAAACGCTGCGAAACACCGAGACGCTCGGCAATTGCCCATAAAGGCATGCCCTTGAGGCGTGATAGCATGAGAATTTCCCGACGGCGGGGCGTCAGCTCGGCAATAGCGCGCGCAAATGCCCGTAGATCGGATCGCGCAATGGAATTGCGCTCCTGATCCGGCGCGTCGTCGGCAAGTCCAATCGCCAGTTTGGCATCGCTCAAGGCTACGAAACGATTCCGCGCATTCAGGTTTTTGAGCGCGGCGTTTGCAGCCATTTGCAACACATAATGCTCGGGACTGAGAATGGTCGCTGCCGGCGCTGCAGTTTCCAGCCGGAGCCATGTCTCGTGCAGAGCATCGCTGGCAAGTTCTACCGACCCAAAGCGTCGCGCCAGCCGGGCCCGCAAATCATCGTAACCGAGCAGCAAAACGTGGCGCAGTGTCTCGCGGGTCGAATGGCTCATCCGGCCCGTGCAATTCTTAGCGCGCTACCGCCGTGGAAGTCGAAGGGCATCCATCGCCGGCGTGTGCGAGAACCGCAACCGTGATCGGCTGCGGCAAATCTCGGGGCGGCTCACCAACCGAGACACCGCGAAGCTCTTCGACAAAGGCTCGTTCCTGCGGCGGCGTATCGAGCAACTCAGCACGCTGGATCACGCCCGACGCATCAACCCAAAACTGAATAATGACGTCGGCAGCGCGTGGACGGGTTTCAGGAAATGCGCACAACACCCGCGCTACGTTGTGCTGAACCGCGGCAAGATACGACTGCTGACTGGAATTGGCGGCCACGGATTGGTTGATTGGCGCAACCATAAAACTGTCCTGGCCGGTGGTCTTTGCTGACAGCCCCGTACCAATCAGCAATTCGCGTAAGGCCTCAGCAGAGGCCAGTTCTCCGTTCACCGGATGAGACCATCGGCCGGCGGCCAATGCGCCATCATAGGCCACCTCAAGGCCTGACAATCTGCTGTACGTATCAAGGGCTTTCGCCAGTGGCTGCGAGGTGATCACAAATTTCATCGTCTTATCGTTTTCTGCCGCCACGAGATGTCCCGGATAGGCCAATCCGAATCCAAGGATGAGCATCCGGACCAACCTGACGCTTTTGCGCCCCATTGAACATTTCTGCTGGGCCGACAAAGGATTCACATATTTGACATACTTCGTGCCAAACCATAGTAGCCCTCTATAACAGTTAGATGGCACTTCGCCGTTGTGCGCTAAGATCGGCGCTGGATCGTGAGCCGGCCTTCATCCGGCCTTCATAGTGGCAGTCCAGTTGCTGTGTCCGCGCTGTGTCGCTGGCGGGGCGGTCGTCCGCGACCGAGAATCGTCTGGTGGGGCGCTCTATTCGGCGTCACTGCTGCTGACGGTCGTTCACTCGCGCTGCGCCGCACGGCTTGTTCGGGAGCAACGGCTTGATGGCCGCCCATTGGTAATCGGCACCTTCATCGCGCATGAATCGTGACTCTTCAGTTCGGGAGCTTGAATCAGAGGTGTGAGTCCTTCGCTGATCGGCGATTTGGAAGCTGTCACGAAAGGCGCGCGACGCTGAAAATAGGCTCAACTCGGCGGATAACCCGACCGTTTTTGCACGACGCGAGCGTACTTGTGATCAGCAGCGGGGCTGTTCAATTCAGCGCGCTTGGACGCGGTTGAGGATTTCGGTTGATGATCGCCGGCGCGACGCAATCTGTATAATGCGTTTGCGGTTGCGCAGGTCGGCCGCATCAAGCAGCATTTGACCGGCCCAACGATAGACATTGCGCAGGCGGACGATCTCACGCATGAGCCGCATGCGTTCGCGTTGCTCGGCCGCCGACATGAGCAAAGCTTGCTCGATCGCTACGCCCATGCTGCGTGCATTATAGGGGTTGAGGATCAGGGCCTCCGTCAACTCCCGCGAAGCGCCCGCAAAGGTCGATAGAAGCAGCACGCCTTGCTCGTCGTCGCGCGCAGCAACAAATTCCTTGGCGACAAGATTCATCCCGTCGTGGAGGCTCGACACGATGCACAGATCGGCGGCCCTGAACAATTCAAAAATTTCATCCGGCTCGTGGTGCCGCACGATCAGCCGGATGGGCTCACAGTGTGCACCGAGCCGCGCATTGATGTCGCGAGCAAGCTCGGCGGCCTCAACCTGCAGCTCGGTATAGGCCGCAAGCTTGGTTCGCGTCGGGGCGGCGACCTGCACGAATACAAATCGATTCTGCCATTCCGGATGGCTGGTCAGGAACGAGTCGACCGCGCGCAGCCGATCGAGGATGCCTTTGGTATAGTCGAACCGCTCGATGCCGACCCCAAGCCGCACGTCATCCGCGAGGCCAAGACGCCTGCGAACCGTCGCCCGGCAGGCCGGCACCGACTTTTGATCTTTCATTGCGGCCGGAGGCCATTCGATCGAGATCGGATAGGGCCGCACATAACTTTCCATAGCACCGAGCGAGACGAGTGAGCGTTCGCGATCAATTCGCGCTTCCATGATGCGGTCAACGGCGTCGAGAAAATTGTTGCAGTGAAACTGAGTGTGAAAACCGACGACCGAACTGCCGAGCAGGCCCGCAATGATCTCCTCCTTCCATGGGCAAATACCGAAAACCTCCGGATTGGGCCAGGGAATGTGCCAGAACGTGATGATCGTCGCATCCGGCAGGCGCTTACGCAGCATGCCGGGTAGCAGCGCGAAATGATAATCCTGGACGAGAATGATCGGATCGGAACTTTTGGCTTCGCTCGCGACAGCTTCCGCGTAGCGCGCATTGATCAGCTCGTATTGATGCCAGTCCTCTTCGCGGAAATTGGGACGCACAAACGCCATATGGCAGAGCGGCCACAAGCCCTCATTGGCGAGGCCGTAGTAATAACCGTTCTGCTCCTCCTCGCTGATCCAGACGCGGCGCAGCGTGTAATTTGGAGCAACCGGAGGAACGCGGATGCGGTCGAACCGATCGACGGTTTTGCGGTCCGCGCTGCCGCTGCCGTGGGCGATCCAGGTGCCGCCGCAGGCCCGCATGATCGGCTCGATCGCCGCTACGAGGCCACTCGCCGGCGTCTGCACGATGATTTGGTTGTCCTTGTGATTATGGATGTACGGCTCGCGATTTGAGACTACGATCACCTCAGCGCCGGGCAGCTTATGGGTGAGCACATTGCGTAGCATGGCCGGAGACCAGTCTAAATCCGGCCCCGCGGCGGCAAGATCTGTCAGTTGCAGGTCGCGCAGCAGATGACGGAACTCCCCGGCGAAGGGCGGCGCATCCGAGGCCTCCATGGTTCCGCTGCCGCCGAGCCGCACATCGTCGATCGCGCTCCGCAGCGACTGCAGCCAGCGCCGCGCGAGCAGGACCGTCACCAGAACCGCAAAGGCGGCGGCGAGAAAAACGACCCCGACAAGCACCACGATCGTCCATAACCGCGCCTCAGCGCCACGCTGCTCAACCAGGGCGAGATCGTGCACGAGCACGAGATGCCCCTGCTCGTCAGGTGTGGCCACTGGAAAGCTCGAGATGAGAAGGCGGGAGTGGCCGAGGCGCAATGTCGAGAACGTCGGGGTCTTGCGCAGCGTCGCCTGCTTGCAGGTGAAGTTCTTCGGCATCTCTTTGGTCTTGTAAAGGAGCGCTCCTTGCTCGTCGCAAAAGCCGACGGCGAGCAGTTGCTCATCGAGCGCCATCCGGTCGAAGAGGGCAACAATTCTCTTGCTATTGTGTTCTTCGAACAGGGAGGTGAAATCATCCAGTGCGGAATTGAACGCCAGAACTGAGCGCGATTCGACGTCGCTCTGCGACCACTGCTCAATCAACGAAGCGGCGAACGGCGGCACAATAAGAATGATGGCGATCATGATGAGGAGCGCCGCCAAGCCATAGCGAATGACGAACTTCATCGCCGAGGTCCCCAGACCGCCCCGTGTGGGTATAATCGGCCAGGACATCAGCGGCAATGCGTCGAAAGTGCACTCCCCGCACGCGCCGGCGAACTTTCAGCGCGGTTGCGCACTTCGGAGTAATTTGCGATCATCGAGTCCTATTGAGATTTTTTCTCAGCACCGCGTAGATCAACAAGCCGAATCCAGCGAGGCTAAAGAAAAACGACCAGCTATAGCTCGTAGACGGCTCCGCGGCGGTCGCATGAAAAAGCTGATCAAGCGCAAACAAAAAGAACGCCACGCTGAACGCGATAAATAGGCTATCTGCGCTCTTTCGCCAGAAGCGCCAGAAGAACAGCCCGGCGATCAAGAATCCCATCGTATTCATGCCAGAGAGGAATTGGGTCATGACAGGGGCCTCAGGCGAATTCCAAAACAAATCCGATAATCAAAGTCGACACTGCAAGCAGGGTGACGAGCAGTCTGGGTACTGAAAGACCGACGTTCGGCAAGAGAACCAGATCGAAGACGACAAGCAGGTTGTCTATGGCCAAAACAGGCCGCGGTCCACAGCAGCACTTTGTTCTTGTTGCGCCTGCAGTTTCTGATCAACAGCAGACAGCATGACAGGCTTGTCAGAAAACATAATAAGTAGACTATGTTGACCCACACGCTCATTTCTCCTTTAGGGCAATCCGGAAGGCGTCGGCAAACTCGCGCAGCTTCTCGTCAGGAGCCTGCAAGAGGGCGCGAATCAAACTGACCAGTTTCCGCACATAAACGGCTTCTACCTGCTCGCAGATCGCATCAAGCTGCTCCGATCCTTGCTGGTAATGATAACCCGCGCCCGGAGTGCCGGCGGCGAGCTCGAACTTGATCAAGTGGCTGAGCGCCTGTCCCACCGCGAGCTCGCTACTACGCAGCTCGCGGACCAGTTCGGCCATTCGGTAACGACGTTGGCGCTCGCGCCGCAAGAGGATCAGTAGCTCGAGCGCGCAGATTGACCCGATGGCCATACGGGCGAACGCCGTGGCGTCGTCGTCAGTGGCAGTATGATGAGGCCCCCACCCTCCCCACGGCCGCCTCTCGGGAAACGATCAGCCGCCGAGATCCGCAGACCGGGAGGGCCTGGATGAGGCGCCGTCCGAGAAAAAACTGACAACACGCCGGCGGCAAATCCGTTCCAGCATGTCGGCACGACAAGACGTCGCGGTCCGCGGAGTGATAAGAATGATTTTCGTCCGAAAAAGACCACCAAACTGGGCTTGCTCATTAGCTGCGGGACAATCCGCCACACGATGCGTCACGCCGGCACGCGGTTCTATGGCCGCGCGGTCACGCCGCCGTCACTTGACGGCGGCACTCTTTGGGCCCTCGTCTCACTGCGACGGCGAACTCGATGATGGAGAAACTTCTTTGGCGACGTCTTTCATGCAGACGAGGCGTTGGTTTCCCAACCCGGCTTTTGGGCCAAGCGTCATCGGCAAGATCGCGACTCTTGGCGCTGTCGCGGCGGGCGCCGCAATCGTCGAGGCGGCGCTCATTCCCGGCATATTGATCGGCGGAGCTGCCGCGTTGGCGCCTAACCTGCTTGCCAGTGACGTGTTGAGCGGCTTCGGGGATAGACGACAGCGGACCGCGCGCTGCCCGGTCCGCTCCGCGCCAAGAGCACAGTCTGCGCAGGCGCCGGCTTCCGGTGCACACGCGTCCTTCGACGCGTGGCGTGCGCTCGTCAAGACCTTCAGCTATCGCGTAATCGTCACGACCGTCGATTTCGGCGCGAATTATTTCGTGATCGGCGAACTGGCGCCCGCTGCGGGGTTATCGAGCTTGTCGCTTGTCGCCGGCCCGATCGCCTATTTCGCGCATGAAGCGGCTTGGCACTATTTCGGCCCTGGTTCGGCGCAGCATCCCAATCCACTCGAGGCCACGGTGGATGTACCGCTTCCCGGCGCGGCGCAGAGCGACGGCGACGGGCGTGCGCGTTTCGCTGGCATTAAGGTGAGTCGGGCTTTGGCCAAGACGGTCACTTACGAGGGCGTGACCGCGGTGTCGGAATTTGTCGTCAATTACCTCTTCGTCGGTGATCCCGCGGCCGCCGCGGGACTCACAGCTTTCAGCATCCTGGCCAGCCCCTTCGTTCATTACGCACATGAAAGGGCGTGGGACTATTACGACGCCACGAAAGTCCGATCGCCAGCGGCTGCGGCGCCAAAACTATTGCCGGCGACTTAGGCAGGTTCGGCACCCGGGTAATAAGAGAAGTTACAGTCAGCGGAATTCGATCCGGCATTTCATGACTATTGCTCAAAAATGCACATCGGCAAAACGTTTTGCGAAAGCACCACGTTTTGCGATGCCCACCAAGTGACCAGCTTCAGACTCTCGCACTGCAGCACCAACGTTTCACACCAGTCGCCCAGTGCGAGCACCGGTCCGACTTGACAAAAAAATTCAGGACGACGGCGCGGTCGCTATGAGGTCTTTGAGTTTGGCCAGCGCGAGGTCGTCCTTCTCC
>JASHVN010000513.1 GCA_030044555.1 Xanthobacteraceae bacterium
GGACTCCAGGCGCCCATCTTGTGCGGATGGTTGCGGGCGTATTGCTTGACGGCGCCGGCCGCGCGGCGGTCGGAATTGCCCTCGCGCAGGACCGGGTTGACGACGCTGCCGAACACCTTGGCGTAGCGGGACTTGATGTCTTTCTCGGCTTCCGTCGCAGGGTTGTCTGGATAATCCGGAACGGCGTAGCCCTTGTCCTGCAGTTCCTTGATCGCGGCCTTGAGCTGCGGAATCGAGGCGGAGATGTTCGGCAGCTTGATGATGTTGGCCTCGGGTCTCATCGCGAGTTCGCCGAGTTCGGTGAGTTCGTCGTTGATCCGTTGCGCCGGGGTGAGCTTCTCGGGGAAATTGGCGAGGATGCGGCCGGCCAGCGAGATGTCCTTCAATTTCATGGACACACCCGCCGCGCCCACGAAGGCTTCGACGATCGGCAGCAGGGAATAGGTCGCGAGCGCCGGGGCTTCATCGACCTTAGTCCACATGATTTCGAGATCTGGCATGCTTGCACCTCTAGGCGCCGTGCTTGTTTGGGCCGGCCGGAAACTGAACATGAGCAGGCGCGGTGGGAGCGGTTTCTCCCGCGAGCCTCAAATGAATTGTTCTCGGCGCGGATATCGCCAACCGGGAATTCGACTGACGGGATTCGGCGCGCGCCCTATAGCATCCGCACTCCGTCGGTAAAAGCCTTGTAGGCGAGGGGGCGATGACCGTCGGCGGAACCGCCGCACGGTGTTTCGGCCGGATACGGTGCCGGTGCTTGACGCAAGCGGGCGGCTTGGGCAGGGGCTGCGTCTTTAAGGCCATTGGTCCGAATGCCACTGGTCCGCCAAGGAGTACTGCATGCCGGGCGCCGGCACCGACAAGACCAAGAGGTGGCGCGCAGGGCCCGCGCCCGTCGTCGTGCTGGTCGAGCCGCAGCTCGGCGAGAATATCGGCGCCGCCGCCCGCGCCATGGCCAATTTCGGGCTGTCGCGGCTGCGTCTGGTCAAGCCGCGGCAGCCTTGGCCCAACGACAAGGCGCGCATCATGGCGGCGGGCGCCGACCGCATCCTCGAAAACGCCGCCTTGTTCGACAGTGTCGAGGCCGCCATCGCCGACTGCAGCTTCGTCTTGGCGACAACCGCGCGCGCTCACGATCAGGCCAAGCCGGTCATCGACGCCGCCGAGGCGGCCGCCGAGATGGCGTCGCACGTTGCCGCGGGCGAAACGGTTGCCCTGCTGTTTGGCCGCGAGCGCAACGGGCTCGAGAACGATGAAGTCGCGCTCGCCGACCGCATCGTGACCCTCCCGGTCAATCCGGCCTTTGCCTCGCTCAATCTGGCACAGGCCATCGTCATCGTCGCCTACGAATGGTTCAAGCGCACGAGCGGCGGCTCGCTGCCGTTCGGCATGCCGCAAAAGTCGGCGCCGGCGGGCAAGCAACAGCTCCTTGCCTTCTTCGCCTCGCTCGAACGCGAATTAGAAAAAGTCGAATTTTTCCGCCCGCCCGACAAGCGCGAGACCATGCAGATCAATCTGCGCAATATCTTCACGCGCATGCAGCCGACGCAGCAGGACATCCAGACCCTGCATGGCGTGATCATGGCCATCGCCGAAGGCCGCAAAGGCCCGGCACGCGGCGGCGTGCTCGATGGCGACGAGGCCGAAATGCTGCGAACGCTGCTTGCCGAGCATGGCGGCGGGCGCGTGCCGAAGGAGCGCGGTCCCGTGCGCGGGCTGGCGCGGCTTCTGCGCCGCAATCCGACCGATGCCGAGCGCGCGCTCTGGGAGGCACTGGTGAACGACCGCCGCTTCGCCGGACGCGGGTTCAAGCGGCAGACCCCGGTCGGTCAGCACATCTGCGATTTCGTTTCGTTCCCGCTGCGGCTCGTCATCGACATCATTCCGCCCGATGAGAGCGTCAGCTCAGCGCAGGCGCGCGCCGAGAAGCAAGCGTGGCTCCGAGAGCGCGGTTATAAGGTGATCAAACTTTCGTCACGCGAGATCGAGGCCGACGTGGCGGCTGCGCTTGAGGGAATAAATCGCGCCATCGGCCAATAAGCTTTGTAAGCACAGGCGCAACGGCTGGAATGAACGATGCAACTGGCGAACAGCAAGACATTGGCGAACAGCAAGACCCAGTATGGGATTTTTCCGCAGACGATGCATTGGCTGACTGTCATTTTGGTCATTGCCGGCTGGCTTCTTGGCACCTTCCTCGACGATTTTCCGAGACAAATGCATGGCTCCGTGCTCGTCATCCACATGACGCTCGGACAATGCGTCATTGCGTTGCTTGTTCTTCGGCTGGCGTGGCGAATTGTCGATCCGCCGCCGCCGTTCGAGAAGACGCGATTGGGCCGCCTGCAGGAGAGGGCGGCGACGCTTGTCCACTTTGTACTTTACGCGCTTCTCCTCGCGGTGCCGGCTGCAGGAATTATCGTCCAGTTACTGCGCGGACATGCGCTGCCGATCTTCGGCCTTTGGGACGTCGCGTCTCCCTGGCCGGCCGATCGCGCCACCGCGAGGATTGCTCTGAGGATCCACGAATACCTGGCGGACACGCTTTTGGCTTTGGCCGGCTTTCATGCGGCCGCGGCGCTGGTGCACCATTGGGTTTGGGGCGACCGGACGTTGATGCGCATGCTGCCGGGCAAGAGTCACTAAAGCCCGCGCGCCATTGCGCACTGCTCGAATACAATCCTGCTTCTAACGCCGTTTCGCGATATCGTTGCAATCTTGTCATGAACAAGTTGAGGCAATTCCTTACGGCTTTACGAAATTGTCGTCCTTAAAGCTCGCGGCATCCAGCAAGGGGCTTCGTCATGCGCCGGTATGCTTTTGTTTCGGCAATCTTCGTTGCTTTTGCGACTGCGGCATCCGCTCAGACTATTGTCATCAATCCGAGCAAGCCTGGGATGATTCCGTCGGCCCGCCCCGAGCAGGTTCGTGTGTCGCTCGGGATCAGCATGTTCCAGCCGGCCGCTGGAGATGACAGCACGCAATCGCTCAAGGCTCAGGAAGACGGGCGGAAGACTGTTTACGAAGCTGCCGGCCACGAATGCGACATTCTGCGCGCCACCATCGCCACGAACTGCACCCTGGAATCGATCAACATCAACGTGCAGCGCGTGTTCGCCAATCAGAACTTTGGCCAGAAGGCCGATGGCTACAACATCAACGGCAATATGATTTACAGTATTGTGACCAAGTGAGTGGTGGCCAAGCGAATCGTGACAAGCGAATCGTGACAAAGCGAACTCTGACCAAGTGATCAGCGAGTTGCTCAGCCTTTGATCACTTTCAGCGCCGCTGCTGCACCGGCGCGCAACATGCTGAGATCGCTGGAGACGGCGAGAAATTTCACGCCGCTTTTGGCAAGCGCCGCGGCACGTTCCGCCGAGTGGCAATAGGCGCCCGGAATTTTCCCCGCCTTTTGCGCACCGGCAATCATGCGTTCGAGTTCGACGTCCACCTCTTTGGACATCGGGTCGACGTTCTTGCCGTCCGATAGCGCGATCGACAGGTCCGACGGTCCCAAAAAGAAACCGTCAATGCCCGGCGTAGCGATGATCGCGTCGAAGTTTTGCAGCGCGGTGCGCGTCTCGATCATCGCCAGGGTGATCACGTGATCGTTGGCCTCGCGCAGATACGTCGCCATATCGGGCACGCCGCCGAGCGTCATGGCGCGGTGCGGACCCCAGCTGCGCTCGCCGAGCGGCGGAAATTTTGCCGCAGCGGCAAAGGCGCGCGCGTCGGCCGGCGTGTTGATCATCGGCGCGATAATGCCTTCGGCGCCGAAGTCGAGCGCGCGGCTGACCAAGGCAAAATCGCCGAGCGGCACGCGCACGATCGGGGCGGCGCCGCCCTGGCGAACCGCGGCAATGCCGGCGAGGATGCCGCTGACGTCCCACAAACCGTGCTGGCTTTCGATCGTCACCGCGCTAAAGCCGTCGCGCGCCAACGTTTCGGCGACGAGCGGGTAGGGCAGGCCGCACCAGCCGGAAAATACGGTTTCCCCGGCGCGCAGCCGTCGCGCAAGCGTGAAGGCGGCAATGGTCATGATGATCTCGCTCCCCAAACAAACTTGTGTGATCGTGCTCGATTAATTATTTGCCGGTTCTGATCGCCTGGATGGCCTGCGCCATCAGTTCGGTCGCGTGGC
Organism: Xanthobacteraceae bacterium; assembly: GCA_030044555.1. Classification (GTDB taxonomy): domain Bacteria; phylum Pseudomonadota; class Alphaproteobacteria; order Rhizobiales; family Xanthobacteraceae; genus BOG-931. The sequence continues at coordinate 4,145 of JASHVN010000513.1, forward strand.
GGCTGATCTGGTGGTCGGATTGATCGACGCCCTTGGCGTCAAAATCCTTGCGGATCTTGCGCAGCACGTCGCGATCGGCGGTGTCCTCGAATTCCGACATCACCAAAGCGAGCGCGTAGCTGTCGGCTTCGGCGCCTTTGAGGCCGAGTTTTTCCGCGGCCCAAAGTCCGAGCAGCTTGTTGCGGCGCGCGATGGCCTTGAAGCGAAGTTCCTCATCGTGTGCGAATTGCTGCTCGAAGGCTTCTTCGCGTTTGTCGAACGTGGTCATGCCTTCGCCCCTTTATATGTCTGGAACGGCGCAAATCATCTGCTGCCGCCTTGCATATCGGGGGTAACCCGTCAAGGCAACCGGGTTCGCGGCGAACGTCGCCGTTGCGGAGGACGACGCGCGGGTCTATGTCGATTGTACTCCGCGGCACCATCGGTTAGTTTTCAGTCGTGGAGGGGCGCCGCAATGAGTCGAGCCGCTCACTTCCGCCGCCGCGGACCTCGAACGGGAAATGGAGCCACGGCACAGCCAATGGATTTCACCAAGCAACGGTACACTCCGATGAGCCGCCGTCGCCGCATCTATGAAGGCAAGGCCAAGGTTCTGTACGAAGGACCCGAGCCCGGAACTCTGATTCAACACTTCAAGGACGATGCAACCGCCTTCAACGCCAAGAAGCATCAGGTGATCGAGGGCAAAGGCGTCCTCAACAACCGCATCTCCGAATACGTGTTCCAGCATCTCAACGACATCGGCGTGCCGACGCACTTCATTCGCCGACTCAACATGCGCGAGCAGCTCATTCGCGAGGTCGAGATCATTCCGCTCGAAGTCTGCGTGCGCAATGTCGCCGCCGGTTCGCTGTCGCAGCGGCTCGGCATCGAAGAGGGCACGCAGCTGCCGCGCTCGATCATCGAGTTCTATTACAAGAACGATCAGCTCAACGACCCCATGGTGTCGGAGGAGCATATCACCGCGTTCGGCTGGGCGACGCCGCAAGAGATCGACGACATCATGTCGCTCGCCATTCGCGTCAACGACTTCCTGTCGGGACTTTTCCTCGGTGTCGGCATTCGCCTGGTCGATTTCAAAATGGAGACCGGGCGGCTGTGGGAAAATGATCTCATGCGTATCGTCGTCGCCGATGAGATTTCTCCGGACTCCTGCCGGCTGTGGGACATCAAGTCGAACGAAAAGCTCGATAAGGATCGCTTCCGCCGCGATCTGGGCGGCCTGCTCGAAGCCTATACCGAGGTCGCCAAGCGGCTCGGCATCATGAGCGAGGGCGAGCGCCCTCAGGGCACCGGCCCGGTTCTGGTGAAGGGGTAGGCGCAGGCGGCGCCGCGCGCGCCTCGGTCGTTCAAATGGCGAAGCAGCACACCATCGGCCTTGTTGTTCCGTTCGCCAAGGACGAGGTGCCGTTTGAAGGCCCGATCATGTATCCGGGCGTGCGCTTTATTCCGCGCGGCACCGGTGTGCGTGCGCTCACGCCCGAAGGCTACGAGCCGGCCTGGAATGCGATCCTCCCGGCTGCCGAATATCTCGCCGCGCAGGGCGTCGATGCCATCATGGTCATCGGCACGTCGCTGACATTCTATCGCGGGCCGCAAGCGCATGAATGGCTGCTCAAGGAACTGCGCAACAGGACCGGTCTGCCGGTAAGCACCATGAGCCAGGCCATCATCGACGGCCTGCGCGAGGTCGGCGCTAAACGCGTCGCCGTCGCCACCGCCTATAGCGACGTCGTCAATCGGCGCTTGCGGGAGCTGCTCACTGCGGCGGAGCTCGAGGTCCTGGCGCTCGAATGCTTCGACCTGCTCGAATTCGGCGGCCCGAGCAAAAAGAGCGAGGCCGACATTATTGCGCTGAGCGGTGGCGCGGTGGAACATGCCGACGGCGCGCAGGGAATTCTGATCTCTTGCGGCGGCTTGCGCACGCTGGGCGTGGCGAAGCCGCTCGAGGTCCGCCATGGCATTCCGGTTGTGTCCTCGGCAACGGCAGCCTTTTGGGCGGCCATGCGGCTCGTCGGCGAAAGCGGCCGCCTTGAGGGCTATGGCCGGCTGTTCGAAGAGGCGCGCGCACCGGCGCATTAGAGCATGATCCCGAAAAAGCCTGCCCTCGGACTCGATCCGAGGGTGGATGCCGGTTTTCGGAAGAGATCATGCTTCAACAATAAGCCGTCGCGAGCCGGTTGCGGCAGCGGCGATTCGTCCATATTCATAGGCTCATGAAAGCCCGCGTCACCGTTACGCTGAAATCAGGGATCTTGGACCCGCAGGGCAAGGCCATCGAAGGCGCCCTGAAATCGCTCGGTATGGGCGGCGTGGCGAGTGTCCGCCAGGGCAAGGTGTTTGACATCGAGATCGAGGGTTCCGATCGCGCCGGCGCCGAACTGGCGCTCAAGAACGCCGCGGAAAAGCTGCTCGCCAATACCGTGATCGAGAATTATCGCATCGATCTCTTGGGCTGAACGCGGCCGGACTGGACGTGCGATACAAGAATTGCGGATACAGGACCTGCGGATACAAGAACTGCGGATACAGGACTTGCGATGGAATCGGCGGTGCTGGTCTTTCCCGGAATCAATCGCGACCGCGACATGGCGCGCGCGCTGCGGCTCATGTCCGGGCGCGAGCCGGCCATGGTCTGGCACAGCGAGCGCGAATTGCCTCAAGGCACCGATCTGGTCGTCATCCCCGGCGGCTTCTCTTACGGCGATTATCTGCGCTGCGGCGCCATCGCGGCGCGCGCGCCGATCATGGATGCGGTGCGTTCGTTTGCGCAAAAAGGCGGGCTGGTGCTCGCGGTGTGCAACGGTTTTCAGATCGCCTGCGAGGCGGGCCTGCTGCCGGGCGTGCTCATGCGCAACGCGCAGCTGCGCTTCATCTGCCACGACATTTTCTTGCGCGTCGAACGCTCCGACACGCCGTTCACCCGCGGCTACAATGCCGGTCAGGTGATCCGCGTGCCGGTGGCGCACGG